>NZ_JAVRCE010000031.1:0-86412 GCF_034530915.1 Nostoc sp. DedQUE09 | reverse complement strand
CCTGCTCCCCTGCTCCCCTGCTCCCCTGCTCCCCTGCTCCCCTGCTCCCCTGCTCTCCTACTCCCCTGCCCCTCTGCCTCTTCTTGAGAAAAGTAGCCAATCTCAACCCATTGCTCTGCTTTCTCGTTGTATTTGAACGCATTTCCAAGCAGATTACTGAAGACTTCATTAACCAGCACTCGATCGCACAAAACTGTTGGTAAAGGCCGAGGAATGCGAATATCCATAAGCCCAGAATCTTGACGACTAGCACGAAAAATGTCGATTACTTGGTTGAGTAATTCGTTGAGGTCAGTTGCTTGCAAGCGCAGTTGTGCTTGTCCTAACTGCGATAACCGCAGCAGAGCATTAATCAGAGTTTCCATGCGTACAGACAAGGATACTACTGTTTGCAAGCACTCCATTCCGTCATCATCTAATACTTGGGCATAGTCTTCTAACAGTACTGTCGAGAAGTTATAAATGCCCCGCAAAGGTTCCTTGAGGTCATGGGAAGCGGCGTAGGCAAAGGATGCTAGTTCTTGGTTACTACGCTCTAACTCCAGGTTGATTTTAGCTAATTCATCCGCTTTCGAGAGTACAATACCAACGATCGCATTATTCAAAGCGATCGCACTGTCAAGTTCGCAAGCTTTCCAGGGTAGAGAAGTTAATCTAACCGTTTCTTGCCATTGTTCAAAGGATTTTCGGGGAGACAGGGTATAGCTACCGTCTGCCTGTGCTTGCATGGATTCTTGTGGATTTCCTGCCCAGTGTACCGTTTGAAGAACTTCAGGGCGAAACCAAAGGATATAATAGCGCCGAATTTTAGAAATCCGCAGTAGCAACAAGCCACTAGCAGTATCTTTAAATACTAGCGCCTCTCGGTAAAGCTTCGGCAGGGAATCAGTAGAAAATAGGTTGTCACTAACTTGAGTATCTGCCCATTCAATGAGTGCTTGAACTTCATTAATATTCGGTGTTGCTCCCACAAGGGTAATTTCATTATCCAGACAAACTGCCGCTCCAGAAGCACTAACAAGATCGAGCAAGCGGATTTCCGGTTTGATTAGGGCATCGATAAAATTGTCTGCTTGGGAAATAGACTCAAGGAACTCAGACTGTAGCGATTTGAGCTTTACTTTATAATCCCATTCCGAGTAACTAATTTTGTGTGCTAATTCTGAAGATGCAATCTGTCCCAAAAATTCACACATCTTGCGGACTTCGTAAGAAATATACTTTGGTGTTTGATGGTGACAGGATATTAATCCCCAAAGCTTCTGCTCTTGAATAATTGAAATCACCAAAAGAGCCTTCACTCCCATATTTTGATGATATTCAGTACAACACCAATCAAAACTCCGTAGCAGACAGTAGCTTAAGTCAAGATGCTGATGTGTTGTCGGATTTTCCGTTGGAACTAGTTTGACAGGTTCGGCAGTCAAATCGGGGAGAAATCTCAGAAAGCAGCGCGTGTATAACTCCCTAGCCTGCGCTGGAATATCTGTAGCGGGATAGTGGAGTCCTAAATAAGGTGATAAATCTTCCCGTTTAACTTCTGCAACCACAGAACCCGCTTCTGACTCGTCAAATTGATAAACCATCACTCGATCAAAACCGATGATTTTTTGGACTTCTTCAGCTACTAAATGCAAAAATTCTCCCAAATTCGATGTCTTTTGCATTTTAGCGATCGCTTCACTCGCAAAACTATGAAAGTTTAAGAAACTCGCCTCAAATTCCGAGTCAGTTGGTTCTAGCTCCAGAATCACAGCTTCTTCTGTACGATGAGCGATCGCATCAAAGTATATTTCCCCGTATAACGTATTTATTAATACTTTAAAAGTATTGGCGCTGCCAACCTTTTTTACTAAGCACTGCTTGACAATTTCTACTGGCTGAGGGCCAAGTAAATAGCTCAAAGGTTGACCGAGCAAATCTTCTGGAGCTTTGCACAAATACACTTGGGTATTATTGCTAACTTGTAATATCTCTAGCTGAGTACTGAGTGCCAGGAGAATGCCATGAGGTTGAATAGAGCCAGGTATGTGAATAGGTTTGCGATCGTGGTTAGTCAGGGCAGTAGCTTGGGCTGTAGTATATTCCGGCTGGCTCATAACTGAACTTATGTAAAGCTGGTTTTTACAATAGCGTAATTAAATGTCATATTTCTTTAAATTATATGCTGAGAAGTTGTGAGTGCGATCGCATATATATGTGCTGGTTATAGTTTTTACACTAATTAAGGTAAATGCAAATAACTAGAAGATGGTGTAATGGCGTGGCAAAGCTTCCATAACATAGCGAAAATACAAATGATAGTATATTCAAAGTAGATACGTAAAATAGGTGCGTCAAGCTCCAAAAGCGCCATTAAAATACAATCGAATGGCTTCTATAGTTCTAATTTGTCCAATTACTAATCAAAAAAAAGGTCTTAACTTTGAGGTTCCGCTTCCTGACGGAATGATAATCAGTGGCGTGGTGCTAGCCGATCAGATCAAATCACTAAACTGGAAAGCTAGAAAGGTTTTGTTTGTAGAGAAAGTTGAACAGGAGCTAATTGAAGAAGTCCAAGCAAAAATTGAGCCTCTAATTTTATAAAGACCCAAATAAACTCTACAGACGTAATTAATTACGTCTGTACAAATTAAATAAAAATCATTACATGTAGCAACGCAACACCAATATCCAACATCCAAAATCCGAAGCTGACTATGGTGTTGGGAACTTTTTTTTTACAAGTTTGGCTCCTTTAATATCCAGCAATTGTGCTAATTCGGTTGTATTCAATGACTTGACGAGACTCAAACCAAGCGACTTACTAGAAATGCTTTGAGTGTAGGCAGCGTTCAGGTAGGGTGTGTATTGCGGCTTGCCTGCAATGTATGTTTGGAAGAAAGGTAAACTTAAAACATTCATGTAACGACGCGCTTGAGAAGCATCGCCAATCATATCGGCAGGTAATGCTACTTGTTGATTTGCAGGATTTGCATTGCCAATGATGGAGAAGTGTGTGCCACCAACAAGCATGACGAGATACTTTTGGGAATTCGCCAACCAGGAGAAAGGTAAAATTTGCTCGGATAAAGCTGGTGCAACTGTATCATCACTACTGCTGACAATCATCACTGGAGTTTTGATTTGACTTAAGCCAGCTTTGCCAAAAATCGAACTAGTAATGGGATTAACTGCGATCGCAGCTTTTACTCTCTCATCCCGCAGGTTATAATCTTTGCCAGACTTGCTGATGTTCAATTCTAAAGCGCGACACTGGAGCAGTAAAGACATATTCCAGGTATTTTGTAGTGCTGCTGGTTGACAGTCTTGTTTTAACTGCTCAAAGTTTATCTTAGCGCCTGCTAGGGCCAAGGCTGTGTAGCCTCCCAAAGATTGACCAAATACTCCAACTTGTTGCAGATTTAGGCGACCTTTAAACCGTGAATCAGATTGATTACCTTTTTGCAATTGATTCAATATATATGTTATGTCCATTGGTCGGTCTTGAAATTCACTTGGTTCTGCTACTTCAATGGCGCGTCCATTTAGCAGAGAACGCAATTGTTTCGCATCACTACCAGGGTGATTGGGAACAACGACAGCAAATCCGTAAGAAGCTAAGTGAGTGGCTAAATATTGAAAGTTACTGCTGTCTAAACCCAAGCCGTGAGAAATGACAATTACCGGTGCAGTCTTCTGGACATTGGGAATGTAAACATCAGTCAATAAAAGCCGATTGCGGGTTGAGTCGAAAAAATTCAGGGTGTATTTTTGCGACTTAAATTTTCCCGGAACCTTTAAATCGGGCAATTGCGAAAAATTTGGTTGGGAAATGCTCTCAGCTTCTATTTTAGACTTTTGGGAAACAGCTGCGATCGCCTGATGAGTTTGATTAACAAGTTTCTCCAATTCCGTAGCTATTTCAAAAGTCTCGGCGACATCAAGGCGAATGCTGCTGGTGGGATATTTACGCAACACATTTAAAAGTGTCAAGCCTCCCGATTCTCCAGAGGCTAAAATTAGCGCCGAACGCAAAGTACTCAATCCTAGTTCTGGCTGATTGGTTTTAATCACTTGCGCCAATCGATGCAGTAAAAATTCTCCTTGGGGTGTGTAGAGAAGTTGCGAAACTACTATTGGACTAACTTTCACACGATTAAGCAAAATCCGCCGCAATTCTTGAAGCTGTTCTAAAGGCAGATATCGCTGATAGGCTGCTAAGTCTTCGTTAATTACACCTGTTTTGGCGTAGTTCTCTAAAGTCCTGACTGAAATGGAAAGCTCCAAAGCTGAATAAGATGCATAAATCCGCTCTGCTGCCAAGACAGAATTACTAATTCCAAATGTTGGCAGCACCATTGAAAGAACCAGCAATAAAGAATTTTTTCTGAGGGTGCTGGCCCAATTACCAAACAAACTATTCATCGCTCAACTGTTTCGGTGGTCTGGTTTTATCAAGTGTTGGCTTTGGTAGTTATTCGGGCGCCCTGCTTGGTTTACTTAAAGTTATTAGCCTCAATTGTATCAAAACAGAATTTAGGAGTCAGTAGTTATAATTCACGATGAATTAATGTATGACTTGCGAATGTAGCTGGCTGAAAATAATGGGGATAAATGGGTTTAAAATATCCACTAAATCTGAGATTTAGTAGCCAAAAAAAGTAGCGATACCCAATGCTCTAGTAATTTATTCTGACTCCTGAATTCTGATTTTTGAATTCTTTTTCAAGGTTTTTTCGGCTATAAAGTCAACAATCAAATCCTACAAAGTCACGCAGATGGGTAAAGTATCCGGCTGACTTCAGTAGTTTGCCTTCACTATTAAATCATAACAAATAAAAAATAGTCTGCCTCAGTATTTATGTTGTAGCTTTGAAGATTGCACAAATTAACTAGATACAAAACCTAGTGAAAATCCTGAAAAACATGGCATTTAATCAGCTTTTCCCAAGGCGATCGCTACTGAACCTGTAACTACTAAACCTGCTCCAAATATTGCTATGAGTGTGAAGTGTTCTGGTGGTGTCCAAGAAGGTGCAATAACTGATACAACTG
Organism: Nostoc sp. DedQUE09; assembly: GCF_034530915.1. Taxonomy (NCBI): domain Bacteria; kingdom Bacillati; phylum Cyanobacteriota; class Cyanophyceae; order Nostocales; family Nostocaceae; genus Nostoc; species Nostoc sp. DedQUE09. The sequence continues at coordinate 81,375 of NZ_JAVRCE010000031.1, read as the reverse complement.
CGACTGATATTAATGTCACAATGGGAGCTAAAGCTATTACTGCACTTACTCGTGATGCTTCCCAATGTTGTAATGATTCAGAAAAAGCACCGTAAGCGATTAAAGTATTCAAGGCACAAAAAATCAACATTCCTAAATGGAAAGCATCAAGTATAAAAAGTGATTTAATTTTGGCTAGAGGAGTGAATAATAAAGCACAGCCCCCATAAATTATCAACATGATGCTGGTAGAAGGTAAAGATTGTAATAATTGCTTTTGTGCCAAAGCATAAATAGCCCAAGCCATTGCTCCTAGCACAATTAAAGCACTACCTAGTATATATGTGCCATGTGCTGTAATTAAATTCGTTAGTTGTTCGCGAAAAAATAAAAGATAACCACAAATCATGACACTAACGCCAATCCATTGAGACAGCCGATAACGTTCTTTAAAAATTACTAACCCTCCAAAACCTAATAAAAGGCTAGATAATTGAATGAGAACTTCAGCGTTAGCAGGCGATGTTAATGCTAAACCTTGGGTAAACGAGAAATAATTAATCCCTAAAAATATTGTCGCGATCGCTAATAATTTTCCCGAAGCAGAGCGCAGTTGCTCTAATTTTGGTAATTTGCCGCGTATCCCTAAATACACAGCAAGCAATACAAATGATACTAAAAAACGAAACCAAATTACGGTATAAACATCAAGTACTTGTAGAATTACTGCAAGGGCAATAGGTAAAATTCCCCATAACAAGACCGTCAATAGCGATAATGTTAGCCCTAAGCGCCACCGACCAGAACTTTGATGTAGTAACATTAAAATATCCAAAAAGTACGACTGATAAGTAAGTTATATCTAATTTAAATATCTAAACATTTTATCAAACTCTTATCGATAAAATATATTTAATAGTTTAGTTAATGCAAATTCAATCTAGAATAATCAATTTATCCAACTCAATATATGATTCATAGCCCCAAGAGGGTTTTTTGTGTTCACGTAAAATTCGTAATTTGCATGTTCATTTTACATGAATATTAATTTTAAAACTTCCTCGGAAATGTATACTTTATCTCGGTGTTACTTTATAATACAACTATGGGGATTATACCCATAATCAGCTTAGTAATCTTTACGACTGCCTTATCTAGTTACTTATTGCTGACCTCAAGAGGTCGATTTTTGCTCAAATCTTTGGTGACAAAAATAAAGCAGCAAGAGTGGAGATTCAGATATGACAAGCCTAAGTACTTGAGATCGAAATTTTCAAGGACTGTAACAATTGCTGCTATTATTCTGGCAGCAATAATAGCCGGGAATACTGTATCAGTAGGGGTTACAGGCCCATCCCCAATTTCTCTCAAAAGCTTATCGGTTCCAGAACCTGACAATCTTGGAGACTTCGTAAGAGACAAAACAGCTGCAATCAAATTAGGAAAGACTCTTTTTTGGGATATGCAGGTTGGGAGTGATGGAAAGACCTCCTGTGCTAGTTGTCATTTCCACGCTGGAGCTGACAATAGATCCAAAAATCAGATTGCTCCTGGGCTTTTGCGGGTCAACGCCGACGGTACAGAGAATCCAGATTCAGTTTTTAATGTCGGCGGACTACCAAACTATCAGCTCAAACCAGAAGATTTTCCTTTCCACAAGCTGTCAAACCCAAACGATCCTAAGACTGTTATATCTGACCGTAACGATGTCAGTTCTTCTCAGGGGATTTTCAATACGAAGTTTGTGGATGTTATACCTGGGGATGCAGAAGACAAAGTTACAACCGAGCCAGATTCGGTGTTTAACGTAAAAGGTATCAATGTGCGGCGCGTTGCGCCGCGTAACACGCCAAGCGTGATTAATGCCGCATTCAACTTCCGCAACTTTTGGGATGGAAGGGCACAAGATATCTTTAATGGGGTGAATCCCTTAGGTTTAAGAGATCCTAACGCCGCCCTCGTCAAGGCTATAAACCCAATTCGTGTAGAATTTGTAAAAGTCAGCCTAAAGAACTCGTCTTTGGCATCTCAAGCTGTCGGGCCGCCACTCAGTTCTTTTGAGTCATCCGCAGATGGTCGGACTTTTGAAGAAATTGGTGATAAGTTCGGGGGGGTTAATCAATTCGGGCGAATTGACATAACACCTCTGAGGATTGATAAGGGTAAAAAGCTCCCTCGAAAACTTGCGAAAAAGTTATTAGCTCTTAGACCGCTAGCTAAACAGATTGTGCATCCACAAGACAGCGTTTTAGGTAAAGATAGTAGATCGCCTCAACCTGGACTTAAAGATGGAACCTACACTCAGATGATTCAAGACGCTTTCAAGCCGGAGTGGTGGAATTCTAATCGACTCATCCAAGTTGACTCTGACGGTAAACGGACTATTATCAAGAGGCCCGATCGCTCTTTGAAGACTAATGAGTACACATTGCTAGAGTACAACTTCTCGTTATTCTTTGGTCTGGCAGTTCAGTTGTACGAGTCTACACTCATTTCCTACGATACGCCCTATGATCGCTACTTGGAAGGAAACACCAGCGCCCTAACTGCGCAGCAGCAACGAGGGAAAGGACTGTTTGAGGGCAAAGCTCTGTGTATTAGTTGCCACAGTGGATTAGAATTAACAGCTGCTTCAGTGAGCAACGTGGCTAAAGAGGGACGAATCAAACGTGCGCCGTTCGGGCCAAAATCCCCTCAAGACACTGGTTTCTTCAATATCGGTGTCAGACTTGCCACAGAAGACCCCAGTTTGGGTGGTAATGACGGTTTGCAGAATAACGGTCAACCTAATCCGCTTTCAGAGGCACGATTAGCTCAGTTGGGTAAATTTAAGGATCTCCTTGGCGAAAATCCCCCAACCCTTAATCCACCGTTGAATTCTAGTGAAGCTGTGTTTGCAAATGGAGCTTTCAAAGCACCTGGACTTCGCAATGTGGAACTAACTGCTCCCTACTTCCACAATGGAGGTCAGGCGACTCTAGAGCAAGTGATTGATTTTTATAATCGTGGTGGTGATTTTGGATTACTTCCGCCGCTCAAGCTCTCACCAGAAGAAAAACAGGAATTGGTCGCCTTTTTAAAAGCGCTGACTGATGACCGAGTTCGGTTTGATAAAGCGCCCTTTGACCATCCACAATTGTTTATCCCTAATGGACATGTGGGTAACACTAATTACGTTGTCAATGACGGCACTGGTGAAGCTACAGATGACATAGTGGAAATTCCTGCTGTTGGTAGGAGCGGTAATAGTGGTACACCAAATTTCCTGAGTTAATCTCATTTCACGACGAAATACCTGAATACAGATAGATATGTAGGGATGTACAAATGTACGTCCCTATTTTTGCAATTTAGTGCAATTGCGAAGTTCGTAGTGAGGGCTTTAGCCCTCAAACCAAGGACTAAAGTCCTTACTACAAACTTATTCACCCTACTCAATGCTGAGTAGTGAGTACCTTGACTGAGAGTAAATTACTCAATACTCAGCACTCAGCACTCAGCACTCAGCACTCAGCACTCTTCAAACTGTGATGATCGCTTGACTAACGAGTGCGTAGGCGTAGCCCGCACTTCGGCTGCGCTCAGTGACCACCGGAGGCATCGCCAAGTATTGGTTGTATATTGCTAACTTTGGTATTTTCTAGGTAATTATAGACTCTTCTGGAAACTTCACGAACAAAATCACCTGCTCTGCGATCGTGGTTTGGTCTTTGCACCAAAACACCTGCTAAATAGCTTTTTCCATTGGGCATTTGAATAATACCCGCATCACCAATAATAAATCTCAATGTACCAGTTTTGTGGGCAATGGTAGCTCCTTTACCAATACCGGCTGGTAGCAAACTATTAGTTTTAACACGGCGCATGATACCTAAAACTTGATTGCGGCTAGTTGGAGATAGCAAACGATTATTAGAAACTAACGCCGCCAATCTGACCAAATCTTTAGAACTAGTTGTATTTTTGCCAGCGAGGTCTGGAAGTAGATTCTGCATTGCTGTACTTTGCAATCCCCAGCTACGAAAACGTTGGCTAACTTTTGCTGCACCACCCAAGCGATCAAGAATCAAATTTGTGGCTGTATTATCGCTAATTGTCATCATCAAGGTAGCAGTTTGGAGGACGCTAAATTTAGTGCCGATGGGTTTGTATTTCATCGTTCCAGCTTCACCAACCCTTAAATCGCGCCGCATCACTAATTTATCTGTTAGTTTAATTCTACCTGCGTCTATTTCTTGGAAAAGAGCCACTAATAAGGGAAATTTGATTGTACTGGCAGCAGCAAATCTTTTTTCACCATTAATATCTATATAGTTTCCTGTATCTAAATCTAAGAAAAATATTCCCGGATTCAACGATTTATAACTTGCTAACAAACTGCGAATCTGAGAAGTAATACCAACCATCTCTTGACCAAGATTCACAACTCCAGCAAATGTCGATGCATCTGTGGATCTGATGGCAATATCTTCTTTATTTTCTCCAACAATGGGATTATTTTGGCGGTTAAATGAATTGAATTTGAAAATCCAATGAGAACGGGAATCTCCTTTAATTGATATATTTTGGGAAGTAACATCATAACCAGGAGCTAACTCGACGACAAAACGAGTGGTTTGAGAGTCTGGTTTGCCGAGGCGAATTTCTTTCACTGCCTTACCAAAACTTCGTTTAACAGTATCGGAATTAAAATTAGTTCTAGGTAAGTCAATTACCAATCGATTAGGATTATCTAATAAAAAGGCTTTTGGTTGTATTCCCGCAGTGGTAGTTAGGTCTAATTGGTTTTGGCTAGAATCATAGTACCAAGACTGTAATTGTGAGGCTTTAGCTTGTCCTGCAATTAGAACCAAACTGCTTAAACCAATCGCCAGTAGATGTGATTTCATGTTGTGATTGTGGGTGTGCAAGTTAGGAGCAACTAATCAGCTTTACTTAGATTTTTTTCTGATGATTGTGCTGAACTTCCGGAGAAAAAGTCATAAATCCCGTTGAGTTATTTTTGGAGATGATATTTGGGATTAGATAAGCACGATAAATCATCATTACTGATTAAAAGTAAATCGCTGACAGTTTTATTTGTGGTGTGAGTTGACAATAACAGAAATTGTTAATCTAGCGGAAGGACGAGCGAAGGATTAATTATGTTTCCAGCTTATGTTTTGTAGAGAGAGAAAGTAAAACCCATTCACTAAAACCCACCTACTTATATATATTTCGCGTAGGGGCGGCACTGCCCATACGTGTCAACTTAAGTGAAACCCTTGTAATGGCGTGATATTCAGTTCTCTGGCTTCCCATCACCATCCGCGTCATCCCACCCTAACCCCCTTAATCCCCCCAATGAACCTACGGTGTACACACAAGTCGAAAAAAGCTTGATTTTCCATTGTTTTCTCGTTGATCTCGTTCCCATGAAGAGCATGGGAATGCCTGATTTAGAGGCTCTGCCTCCAGTCAGATATTGAGTCTCTGACTCAATGAATGCATTCCCAGTCGGAGACTGGGAACGAGGAAAAACAGGAAAGTCTTATCAAGCTAGGTTTTTAGGACTTGTGTGTACACCGTAGCCCAATGAACGGGGGGAAACAAGAAATCTAGTTCCCTCCCCAATATATCGGGGAGGGTTAGGGTGGGGTAAAACTGACGCAAAAACCAGGTGAGTAAACTATTTCAGACTTGTGTATACACCGTAGCCAACTCAAAAGGAACAGACTTGAACTTTAGTTCAACTCAAGAAAGGTTCGTTGGCATCTCACATTAAAAAAAATCAGCCATCCAAGGAGAACTACCTGCAAATATTTGCGTAGCTGCTGAAATAGCTGTTTCTGTTCCATGCAGTTTTCCAGCTATTTGCAAATAGTAGGGAGCGAACAAACTTGTATGATGAATGTGCCAAAAAGTATCGTGGGTTTTGCCAAAGGTATAAACCGAAACTAAAAAAAGCCAGCAAGTCCTACTGGGGTAGTAAGCTGCTGGCTGGTCAGAAGGTTCACAAGGGCAAGCACAAATGCTCACCTGGTCAACTAGCATTGCCAATTTGCAATATTGGGCAGTGCCAGGTATCGGAAAGCCCCGAACTAGCAGAAGTGGTACAGAAATTTGTTCTAGCAAATCGAGGTTGTAGGTTTGATGTGCGGGTGTGAGCTATTATGTATGGGTGAACAACCCAACACACGACCCGCCCCCCAATTTCGGTCGGTGGTAGAAATTATTGTAAATTTCACACAGTAATTTGTCTCGTAAGGTGACGCCAGAAGGAATCGTCTTCGTCGTCGTGACGCCACCCCCTACTACGTTAATAGCTTCTCCGTCTGATAGTTCCTCCATTGCGACTGGAGCTTGCAGGTTTTTTTCTTTGTCAGTTGTTAGAGCTTTGATTATTTTGCTGATCATATAAATCCTTGTACTCATCAAGTATCTTATGACTGCTTTCAGTATGTATCAACTAAAACTGGATTATAAAAAGTTGATACGAAATTATACTTTATTTCACAAAGCGAATTAAATGGAAACGGGGTAAATACGGATGAGTTGTGAGCTATTTGTTAAAACTGACCCTCGACCTAAGGGAAAAGAAGAACAGACTTGAACTTTAGTTCAACACAGGGAAAGGTTCGTCAAACTCACATTAAAAGAAATCGGCCATCCAAGGTGACGCACCTGCAAATATTTGCGTAGCTGCTGAAATAGCTGTTTCTGTCCCATCCAGTTGTCCGGCTATCTGCAAATGGTAAGGGGTGAACAAACTTGTATACAATGGTGCTAATACGCGGACATCTAACTGCAATTCACCCTTCCCACCTTTTGTAACTTCACCGCGTCCATTGGCGACAGAAAGGATGAATTTACCATTGTTTGCATCTAGCAAATTATCTTGAATGTCTAAGTGCAATTCAGTTTCAATTCCCGATGGATAACCCCGCATCTCCAACGCCTTGACTACATCTACTACCCGCAGCATCCAACGCATCGTATTCTTAAGCTTGGCAGTTTGCTCTGGTAGCAGTAATGTCAAGGAATCAATTGCAGAACTCCTCCATTGCACGTGTTCAATTTGGGAGCGATGACTGGCAAGAAAAGACCAGAATGTCTGTGCGGCCGCAGTTGTGAGAATTACCCAATCTTTGATTCGCAGGATTGCGCCATCCTCTTTTGAATGTTGGCTGAAGAGGATGTAACCTTCGGGTTTATCTTTTGTACCGATAAAGTATGCGTAAAATGTTTCCTTCTCATCTGGTTGAATTAACCGCTCCCAGATTGCGGGATGTCGGTCTAAATATCCATGCGTTTGTCTCGCCTGCTGCTGATATAGTTGATGAAAGACTTGATGATTGATATTCACTATGGGTTGCAAAGGTAGAGATTGCTCTCGCACTTGGATATTCCTAGTAGCAACTTCCCAATTACACCAGCTACCCCCCTGCTCATACCCGACTTTTCGATACAGAGTTTGCACAGCTGGATAAAGAGCAGAGAGCGGTATACCTCTAGCATAAAGTTCCTTGAGCGTCTGCTGCATGAGAGCGATCGCAGCTCCCGAACCGCGATATTCTGGAGCAATACCCACTGCGGCGATTCCTGTCATTGGTACACGCACACCACCCCACCACTGACCCATATCCAGAGTTGCCAATCCACCAACTAATTGCCCAAATCCCCGAATAATACGGAAATTTTCTACGCCAATGAGATTAACATAAGCTTCCTCGCCACCAAATCCGCTGATGAAACACTGCTCAAGGATATATATTAGCTGCTGAATATCCTGTGGATCGGCAAGAGTGCTGTATTCAAATTGAGCCGTCATCTTTCATACCATTAGTAGGACAAAAACACAATCACACTACAGCAGATGTTGCCCTAATACTTGAGCAATTTCATCGCCATAAAGCCCCGGAATCAGCCTCAATTATACTACTGCACGTTTGGTTTTAAATGTTGGATTACTTGTATCGCAATATGTTCGATTAAGGGTTATTGGTCTAGATAATTAGTCTTTCAAAAAGCGATAAATCGCGTCTCTATATAAGGGTTTTGTTGGTCTATCTGAACTGTATTTCCTTAGATCGTTTCTTTGTGAAACTGCATATATTTGCCTTCGCTACACCTTACTTCCAAAGCATCTTCATGGAGAATTGATATTACACTTGTAAAAATTTTTCATTATTTACTTCAGGAGTGTTTATTCTATTTTTAGGGCGAGTTGCTCTTAACAAACCATTTACAAAAAATATGTCAACAAGTTGGATTTACCTTATATTAGCAATCCTCTTTGAGGTTTCAGGCACAACTTGCATGAAATTATCGGAGGGATTTACTAAAATAGTTCCTTCAGTATTAATATTTGTCTTCTATGGACTTTGTTTTACTTTTTTGACCTTTGCCCTCAAGAGACTTGAAGTAAGTGTCGCCTATTCTGTCTGGGCTGGATTAGGAACTATTCTAGTAGCTCTTATTGGTATTATTTGGTTTCGGGAATCTGCCACATTCATCAAACTTGTGTCGATCGCCTTAATCGTCATCGGGGTGATTGGGATCAATGCAAGTCAGTAGACCTCTTGCAAAAAGCACTTTTGCAAGAGGGGGAAAAGGGTAAAGGGGAAGGGGACAATACAGAACCTTTTCCCCTTCCCCCTTCCCCTTTTCCCGACTTATGCAAGAAGTCTAGTGAAGGGGCAGGGAGCAGGGGGGAGGGTTTGCAGATTTTATGCAGGTTAGTATTGGCTGCTTTAGCTAAACATTACTTAGGTAGCGGTGAACGAATTGAATGGCGATCGAACCTTCTCCGACACCGGATGCCACCCGTTTAATTGAGCCATAGCGGACATCTCCGGCTGCGAAGATTCCGGGAATGTTGGTTTCTAATAAGAAAGGAGACCGTTCCAAAGGCCAACTACGAGGAGATTTGCCATTATGCACTAAGTCTGGCCCTGTGATGATAAACCCTTGAGCATCGCGGTGAATAACACCATCGAGCCAATCAGTTTTAGGGCTAGCACCGATGAAAATAAACAGCGATCGCGCTGGCACGGTTTCGGTTTGTCCAGTGTTGGCATGGGCGATCGTAATTGCTTCTAAATATTCTTCTCCCTTGACTTCTACGACGCTGCAACCCGTGCAAACTTGGATATTTTCAGTGGCGGCAATTTGGTCAATTAAATATTGAGACATACTCAATGATAGTGACTCACCCCGCACTAACATAATCACTTTGCTGGCATACTTAGAAAAATGCATTGCTGCCTGTCCAGCAGAGTTTGCCCCGCCTACCAAGTAAACCTCTTCATTGGTGCAGGCGATCGCCTCAGTCATGGCAGCACCGTAATAAATTCCCGCTCCTGTAAGCTTCTCGGCTCCTGGAACATTTAACCAACGGTAAGAAACACCGGTTGCAACTAAAAGTGCATGGCAACTAATCTCGCTACCATCTGCCAATTGCAGAATCCGATAAGGATCTTCCAGTCGAACCCCAGCTACTACTTGAGGAGTGAGAATTTCTACCCCAAATCGCCGCGCCTGAGTGACTCCTCGCCTTGCCAAATCAGTGCCACTTAAGCCAACAGGAAACCCCAAATAGTTTTCAATCCGCGAACTCGTACCTGCTTGTCCTCCTGGCGCTTCACGCTCAATTAAGACAGTACTTAATCCCTCAGAAGCGCCATAGACGGCGGCTGCCAGTCCGGCAGGGCCAGCACCTACGATCGCTAAGTCATAAAAGGGGCGCTCTGCCTGAGTTTGCAGTCCAATTTTGGCGGCAATCTCTAAATTAGATGGTTGAATTAACCGGGAACCATCGGGGAACAGCACCAATGGCAATTGCTGTCTGCCGTCAGCTTGGGCATATTCCACTAATTTTGCGGTATCCGGCTCCAGTTCAATATCTAACCACTTGAATGGAACCTGGTTACGTGCTAGGAAATCTTTCACCTGATGTGAAAAAGGCGACCAGCGATTACCAATGACTCGAATGCCTTCAAAGGGTGGGCGGAATCCAGCTAGCCAGTCATCTAGCAAATCATCTAAAACCGGATATAGCCTTTCTTCTGGTGGATTCCAGGGCTTGAGTAAGTAATAATCAAGTCTGGCACTATTAATCGATTTAATGGCAGCATCCGTATCTGCATAGGCCGTCAACAAGGCACGTTTCGCATCGGGAAAAATGCCTTTTGCCCGTTCCAGGAACTCCACGCCTCCCATTTGGGGCATACGTTGATCCACTAGAAATAGAGCAACTGCTTCATTCCGCAATTTGAGTTGCTGCACTACATCCAAAGCCGTGATACCTGAATCTGCCCGAACAATGCGGAAGCGATCGCCATACTGATGACGTAAGTCTCGTGACACCGCTTGCAATACTTCTGGATCGTCATCGACGGTTAAAATTGCTGGTTTTGCCATAACTACTGTTACTTAACAATTGCAGTGTCTAGCCGTTATCTTCAAAAATCTGCTGTCAAAATATCTACTCTTTAACCAGTTGCTTTAAACGAAAGTATGCTTCTTCTGGTGTCAGTGGTTCCGATTGAGTTTCATTGGGTATATAAAATACCCAGGTATCGGGAAAGTAATGCACCACAAAGCTGGGAATCAAACCTAAGCTTACTGCTTGCTTGCCGAGTTTTTCAGTTTGTTCCTCTAAACTCAGTTGGTCATGAAATGAGTGTTCAGCCATACTTTTGCATCTCCCTGTACTTTCTTTGACCCTGGAAGAAGGTTCAAAACCAGCATTGCACGAATTTAGCTAAAGGTGATTTACCACCATGTTTTAGAATGAGCTTGAGAATATTTTGGTAGTCAACCTAAATAATTTCAACTATGCTTTCATAGAGAATCATAAAACTATTTTGGTCATCAGCAGTAAACCAAAAAGTTTTTCCCAAAGAGCGATCGCCAAATGCTTTGTAGTCTATGATACTTTTTTAATACCCAATATTCTAACTAGCAAACATAGTATAGATAATGATTACTTATAATTAGTTGATTGATGTGCAAAAAGTGTGCGATCAATTAATCGACTACCTTTCCTTTCAGGATTAGCTAGATCAACTAATTCATTGAAAAACGACAAACGTTCTACTTCCAGGTACAATAGTATTTTCAAAGCAGTGCTTCTATACTGATGGACTATTGAGAGCTTGCCCAATTGTTAACTGTTTATCTGTTGAGCGACTTAAAAACTCCCAACGAGACCTAAAAAAATTCATTTCAGCACTATGTAAGCTTCGCCATAATTCAAAGTTATTTGTTGACAAATTTCCTTGTTCCATCATTTTTTGTTACCAGCATATTTCTAAGTCAGAGGGATAGTGAGCGCATCATCTTAATGTCGTTGTGAACGGAACCCTTGAACCGATTTAAAATTATGGACAAAGTATTTGAACAAACATCTTTGGTGACGCTACGAGAAGGACGTCCCGACGACGCACTCCCTTGTGGCACCATTTTTTATCAAGCGTTCCGTGCTGTTGAGCAATATCACGGCTTGACACCTGACATTCCTTCTGCGGAATCTGGGGTTGGCAGGTTGACCGAACTGTTGGCGCACCCAGCGGTTTATTCGGTGGTAGCTGAGGCATCTGATGGGTGCGTCATTGGCAGCAATTTTTTGTGGGAAGCCGATACTATCGTTGGGGTCGGCCCCATTACGGTAGACCCCGCTGTGCAAAACGCGTCGGTTGGTCGGAGCCTGATGGAACATGTTTTACAGCGGGCAAAGGAAAAACAGTACGCTGGTGTGCGGCTGGTTCAAATCGCGTATAACAACTGCTCGCTTGCACTATATACGAAACTTGGCTTCGATGTGCGTGAGCCACTGGCGGCGTTTCAAGGACAGCTGCTCGGCTTGACGATACCCGGGCGCAGCGTTCGTCCGGCCACTGAGTCCGATATGAGTGCGTGTAATCAACTCTGCTATCACATTCATGGCCATGACCGGGCAGGCGAACTAAAGGCAGCTGTCGGGCGGGGTACGGCAACGGTCGTCGAGTATGATGGGCGCGTATCGGGTTACGCCACCGAAATTGGCTTCCTGGGTCACGCTGTTGGCGAGAATAATGAAGACTTAAAGGCGCTGATTACAGCCGCGCCTGCGTTCACCGGGAAGGGCTTTCTGCTTCCGATGCGTAATGCCGACCTGTTCCGCTGGTGTCTGAAGCAAGGACTGCGTATCACCGAGACCGCAAGGTTGATGAGCCTCGGACTGTACAATGAACCAGCAGGAGCCTTCTTGCCCTCCATCTTGTATTGATATGCAGCATCAACCGTACCGCAAAACCTAAAATACTAGAAACACTACCTTTGATTTTATGTCTCTCCAGATGTACGGAGTTTTTTCAGAAATCAAATACTAGTTTTATACTTCTTCTCGCTGTTCATCGCTCAGATAACTCTTTCTGCCTTGATAATTTAAGCGTAGTCCCAAAATTCCATATTCCTTATAGGCCAATACGGTTCAGTTAAGGGCTACTGGCAAAAATTTTGGGTTTTCAAGACGCGATAAATCGCCGTCTCTACAAGTGTTTTGGTCTTATCTGAACTGTATTTGCCTTATAGGCATTTTTCCAGCTTGTTATTGAACCAACTGACACATCTAAAATTGTACTGCTGCACAATGGAGCGACTGTACTGTTCAATAGGCGAAACTGTATCCCATTTTCCCTGAGAAATAAACACAGACGGTTTCCAATACTTGTCGGGTTTTGGGGAAAAGGGGAAGGTGGAGCCCCCTCTGGGGATAAGGGGCGGCAGGGTGGTTTCATACAAGCAGAGAAAAACTCAAACTGGGTTTCAAAGCCTCTCCCCCCGTGGGGGCAGGGCTGTTTCATTCCCCAAAGAGCTTTAAAAATCAAGGGTTATAGCAATTAAAAATTAGTTATTTTGTTACTAGCGTGCCGATGAAACCAACTATTTTACTGATATTTCAGTGCTTAAATATTCATCTCTTCGTCACGCTTACTTACAATTTTCTTGCTAACCATCTTGACAAATCCTGTTTGAAATGGAATGAATCAGCCCTGCCCGTGGGGGAGAGGAATGGAAGTGAGGGAAAAAGCTATGCCACAAAACGAGAAATCAAGACTTATGTATTTTTCTTTTTTCGTATGAAACCACCCTGCCTCTGGGGATAAGGGGCGGGGGGAAGGGGAAAGAAAAAACCTTTAACCTTTACCCTTTAACCTTTTCCCCAAACCCAATGCCGAGTTGAAAATGCACAAAGCGAGCAGTATTGAGACGGTTTCCCTTTTTGCCTGCCAGGAGCAATAAATCTTGGTCAGCAAGAAGGGTGTAGGGGAGACAGCATTGAACGGGGCTTAAAACCTCGACCAATGCAATTGTCTTAAAAGACGAGGCTTCTATCTCACCATGAAAGTTGGGGCTACTTCTTCGCCCACACCCTACACCCGGAACCTGCAATCCCGCCCCAACAGAGCTTGGTCAAAAGGGGCAAGGGGGCGGTGGGAACAACTGAGACTGAGCTTGTACTTTGCCCCAGTTCAAGCTGTATCAATATTGCTCAAGTTGACAAATAAAATCCAATATAAGTGATGTAAATTTCTCAGGATACCAGAGTCCCCATTCGTGGAAACCTTCTTCTACAGTAATTAATTTAGAGCCTGGAATACTTGCCACCATTTCTTGAGCGTTACTTAATGGTGTAGTTAGGTCTTTTTCTGACCATAATAACAAACAGGGAGCTGTGATTTTTGGTAGCAGATGGTTGATATTTTCGTATACAGAAATTAGCAATCCTTGAATGAGATTTCCTGTATTGAATAACAAGTTATAGGAGAAAATCAAAGGAATATCAACTAATTTCAATTTACGTCTTGGGAGAAACATTTGAGCTGTCATTTCGATTGCCCTCCGCGGTATCATCTCTGGTATAGATGGCGCGGGCAGCCCGGTACTATCTACCAGAATTACACTTCTGACTTTTTCTGGAACAAGTGTAGATAAAGTAATGGCAATACCTCCGCCTAATGAGTGTCCTACTAGATGAAATTGTTGTAAATCCAAAACTTTCAGAAACGAAAGGAGACATTTGCTATAGCTAAGGTAATCGGGAAGTAGCCCAGAGTAAGTTGATCTCCTAAAACTGGGTAAGTCAGGAGCAATTATAGTATGGTGCTGTGCTAGTAGTTTCAACACTTCTTGATAAGGCTCAGTAGAGATTCCCCAGCCGTGTAGAAATAGGATAGGGATTGAACTCGACTCCAACCTACTTTGCTGATAAAAAATAGTGCAATCTTGTAAATCGACCCGATGATTAGTTAATTGGGATTTCAAAACCACAACCTCATTTACTATGACTTGGTAAATTACTTCTGCTGTGATGTAATAGTAGCAATCCCACAGAGTTGAGGAAACTTTCTCAAGGATTATATAAATATGACTTACACAAATTCGGAATTTGCAATTAAGAAACTTAAATTGTTACAGTTAAAGTACCTGTTCGCCAACGGGATAACAGAAGGAAGAACGGGGAGCATAGAAGCCAAAGGTAATTTCAAGCGGTCGTCTTGGTCGTGAAGTATAGACAGGATGGCTTGGTTGAAGGAACTCCAAATCAACAATTTGCCAAGGGGTAACGATCTCTGCAATACCAGGATAAACACCACTGAAGAATGAACCATCAACTTTTTTAGTGATGTATCGCAATTGACGCATCTGTGTCCATCCCCCCGATGTTCCTTGCAGTTTTCGATTTGAGCAAGTGGGCGAGATACTAGCTTCATCAATGAATAGAATATCGTCAGCCTGTAAATCGTTCGCCATCTTATACCTCCCGGTTCGCCGACAGTTGATCTGAATTTTTGAGCATCACTAGTTAACTACAAAAAATATACACTTTTGATGAGTGCAGTACTTAACTGAGAAGCACATTAACGATCAGTTTCAGACAGCTTCAGATTTTCCATAATCGTCTTTAAATGAGGTTCAAACTGCTCGAGGCTGGCAAGCTGTTTGAATGTATTACTTTTTGCAGCTGGCTCGTAGCCTGTAGTAATAATGTACAAATTCCGATTAAATGCCATATAGCTCACATACTTTTCGCGCACCTGCCCTGAGCGGTCTATACTCTTAAAGCCATACTTTAACCCTGGCAAATCACCAATTTTGACTTCTTCTGGTTGTTGCACCTGAACTTTGTAGGTTGTGCCATAAGTCGAAGTACGTTCTTTTGTAATCGTTTGGTAGTAATCTGCGATTACAGCCTTTAATGCAGTCAGTACCTTAGCTTTATCATTAGGATTGCTATAGGTGAATAGCCCTGGGACTAACCCAAGTTGTTCAAATTGGATTTGCAGAATGCGATAGTCAGTATACATCCGGCGTTGAAGTTCGACGCTTCCCACATCAAGTTTGTTGCGATAGACGCACAGGAAAGGATTCTGATAATTGCAAGGGCTGACATTCCATCCCGCAGGAGAAGAGGTTTTACCTAAAACCGACAGCCACGGATTACCTAATTCTGTTTGAGTATCGTACAGAGGGGTACCATCACTCGCTATTACTACATAGCGATATTGATGAAACGCAGTTCTTAAATAAGGCTTGAGTTGGGTAACACCATCAGCATTACGAACTGTGACTTCAAAGTAGCCACCTTCTGGTACCCAACCAATCCACCAGCTTTGGTTATATTTATCGTAGCCAACTGTTTCCCAAAACTTGAAGCGTGCTTTGCGCTCATCTTCGGGATGTATACTCTGGTTAACTTTGCGCCAAGTCGGTTGCCCCCAATTACGTAAAGCATCGCGTAACATCGGCAGTGGCATTGTTACCGGAGGGTGATTGAGATACCAACCATAGCGATCGCGCTCAGTCTTCAAGTAAGTACGAGTGCAGCCATTATATTGCGCCGAAACCAGCCGTTCATCAGCTGCGTAAACTTCGTAGGTTGAACCGTCTAATTGTAAAGTATTGAGAACTTGTTGTTTCTCGATTCCCGTTAAACGATCAAAATCTGGAGTCAAGGTGATGCGGCGATTTGTAATCGTATCTAAAATCTTTTTTCCAAAAAATTGATTGGGATCATTTTTGAGTTGGTTTGCACGTTGCTGTACTTCAGGGTTCACTTGTTCTGGCGGACGGCCAAAATGTGGACAGTTTGCCTGGGCTGGATGTGTCCCAATCCCTACATAAGCGGCGAGTAAGACAACTGGAAACAAAGAGTTCAGTATGTGCGATCGCATTTTGAGCTTCAGGATATATTTCACAAAATTTTTTTTATGAGTTATATGAACGAGGGTTCAAGTTAGTTACTAAATCTAAAAAGAACATGAAAAACCGCTTGGTAAAACTCATTAATAAAATTCTCTTACGCAAGCGTGCCGTGATTTAGTCAAGTTTTTGACCACTTGAAAAACCTGTGTCAGATAGAACATTCTCGCTAACGCAACGTTTTTAACTCTTCAGTAACCAACAATGCTTGATTAAGTTCTTTCGCTATGGCATTGAGAAAAGACAGATAATAAAAAACACTCTTTTGCCAAAAGTCCGCGCTCCGGTTAAGCAACATATTAAGCTTACGTGTAACTCGATGGATGGGCTTCCTACCTCAGCCCATCCTACGGCGCTTGAGTGCAAACGTCTTATTTCAGTTTGCAGGTTGCAGTAAGTTCTACATTGTAGAAATTTCCTGGTTTGGGATTAATTGAACGCAACTGCTGGATAAAAGCATTAAATGTTGTATTGCTTATGCCGAAGCCAGCTTCAGCACAAGCAGATAAACCTCCTTCGATAGGAATAGATCCGACCCTGGGACTATATACAATGAATTTATCGACGGTACTAGTACCGACTGCATACCCGATAACCTGGCGAACTGTTCGCAAAGCGGCATTATCTAAGGAACCACCAATACTGCCAATACTGATATTAACCGCACGACTTTCAGCCACAGCGGGCGCACTAATCGACAATACTGCCCCGACAATCATCAAACAGGTGAACTTCAACATTATCCTCTCCTCCAAAAAATTGAAAAACTAATAATTAGGTTTCGACATGGATGATTTACATCACAGACGCGAGCCATGTAAGGTTTTCAGACACTAGGGTGTGTGTGTAAACGGCAAAATCTGTGAACCTATCCCATGATTCTAAAAATCCCTACATTTTTTCGTAAAATGTGCTGAAAAACCTTAATTTTTCGTTGTCAGTTCTCGATAAGCTTAAGCTTTATGACACAAATATTATTAGTGGGATAGGTTCTAGTACGACAGAGAGTGTCCGCCTGTATTAGATGGTGTTCTCTACTATTGTGATTTGAATTTAAAGATAAATAGGGGAGAAATAGGGGAGATAATTGACCCTCAAACTCCAGCATCACACCACAACGCTCATCAATCGTTATGGTACTGAGTAAATCTTTAACTGATTCTATACCGTACTCCACCCGATCAATCGCCAGCCGAGCGTAATATTTAACCCGCTCCCAGTAATAATCACTGGGTATTGCTGAATGAAAATATGAATTAGGCGATCGCTAACGGGTCATTTTATTCTAAAGATGTCTTACCCGAACCACCATGACAACACATTTAAGGCCAACTCAATCATCTTGGTTAGTAAAGTTGAGTTACACAATATCCGACATATTCATGCCACACATCCACCTTTTCTGCAAGTTTTACATGCATTTTTCATACTTAGAGAATGCAGAAATGCGATCATCTGATTGCATAAAACTGCATAATTAATGTTGTTCCTTGTCCAAGGGTGCAGTTCTATTAGATACTCAAATAATCTATATGAAATAGCACCCAATGACGATCGCATACGGATTACACAAGTGTTTGCAGTTTGGATTGACAGAGTTGCTGGGCTGCTTAAGTGTAAGTCTCCTCATTAGCAAAACCCAGGCACAGCAAAGCAATATCGTGCCTGATAACACACTTGGCGCTGAGTCCTCTCAAGTTATAGGCAACTTTCAGGGACTACCTATAGAAGTAATTACAGGTGGTGCAACTCGCCAAATTAATCTGCCATTGTTGACTATTAATCCTTCAGTATTGTTATTTAATCAAATTCAAGCAAATGGAGGAATTATCAATCAATCCCAAGCACCTGCAGGGACAAATCTCATTGGTGAAGATGTTACGGGTTTGCGAGTTGCTGATGGTAAAAGTTTGCTGCTTGCTGGTGGAAATATCAATCTTGATGGTGGGAATATTCGCGCTTATGGGGGGAATATTGAGTTAGCAGGTTTGGCTGCACCGGGAAATGTGGGATTAAATATTGCGGGTGATAATCTGGGTTTAGTTATTCCTGAAAATGTGGAACGCGCTGATGTTTCGCTGAGTAATGGCGCAGAAGTTAATGTTCGCGGTGACAATGGCGGGAATATCACAATTCAAGCTCGAAATGTCAATTTGGCAGAAGAAAGTATATTAAGAGCGGGAATAGATATAGGTTTAGGTACTCCAAATAGCCAAGGTGGAGACATTACTATTAATGCCATAGGAGAGACAACGTTAATGGATGAAAGCGTCATCACTAATGTCGTGAAAGAAAGAGCATTTGGTAATGCTGGCGATATCAATATTGCAACTGGAACATTGACATTAAATAATGGTGGACTAATCAATGCTAGTCTCTTGGGACAAGGTAACGCGGGAAATGTAAATATTAATGCTCAAGGTGCTGTTACTGTTACAGGTAAAAAAGATAATTTAAGTGGAATTGGTAGCACTGTATTGACAGAAGCAACAGGTAATGGAGGTGATATTAACATCAAATCTACCTCTTTTATACTAAGCAATAATGCTTTCCTTAGTACTAATATTTTTGGACAGGGTAACGGTGGTAATATCAACATCAAATCTACCTCTTTTACACTAAGCAATGATGCTTTGCTTAATACTGGTATTTTAGGACTGGGTAATGGTGGTAATATATCAATTCAAGCATCAAGTTACGGTGTTAATAACGTGGGTAATAGTGGAGATATTCGTATTACTGCGGGTAATTTACTATTTAAAGATGGCGGTCAATTAAATGCTAACAACGATGGAGAAGGAAATGGAGGTAATATATTTCTTGATGTTGACAGGACTATTACTTTTGATGGGATTGGCGGCAATGGTTTATCTAGTGCTGCCAACACTTTTGCAATCAATGGTAACGCCGGAAATATTCAAATTGAAACAGGCTCATTGTTTTTGAAAAATGGTGGTAGCATGTCTTCTTTACTTGCTCAAGGAAAGGGTAATGGTGGAAATATCACCATTAATGCTCGTGATACCGTCAAAATAGATGGTGTCTTAAAGGATGTAACTTATAATATTGATGATCGCACTAGCAAAATTGATGATAGACGTAGCGGTTTGTCTAGTTCCTTGTTGTATGGTGAAGGTAAAGGAGGCGACATCGAAATTACAACAGGGTCATTTTCCATTACCAACGGTGCAAACATTTCTGGAGACACAGCTGGACGGGGAAATGCAGGCAATATCACCATCAACGCCCGCGATACAGTTTCCGTCATCAACGGTGCAAACATTTCTGGAAGCACATTGGGACAGGGAAATGGAGGCAATTCACCATCAATGCCGGCAATACAGTAGCTTTAGATGGTGGAGAAAATAATTTACTTACTTCCATAGGCACTAATGCGCTAGATAATAGCATCGGTAACGCTGGGGATATCCGCATCAACGCTAGAGAATTATTTCTAAAAAATGGTGCTACACTTGCCGCTTTTGGTAGAAATCAAAATAATGCTGGTAATATCTTTATCGATACGCGTGATGCCATTACCTTTGACGGAACCAACGGTAAAAATACATCAAGTGGTGCATATACTTTTGCTAATGGAAGCGGGAATGGTGGAAATATACAGGTGAAAACAGGAACGCTGACGTTAACAAATGGCGGTACAATCTTCACCTCTGCAAACCGGAATGCTGGGAATATTAACATCGATACCAGCGATGCTGTGATTATCGATGGTATTAGTGGCGCTTTTAGTTTTTTGTCTACTGGAGGTGTTGGCAAAGGTGGGAATATCCAAATAACAACCAACTCTTTAACACTGAGCAACGGCGGACAACTTGTTGCTGACAGTTTTGGTAAAGGCAATGCAGGTAACATTATAGTTAATGCTGACGATGCTATTCGCATTGATGGTGTAGGTAGTAATGGAAGAGCGAGCGCTGTTTTTAGTACAGTCAATCCAACAGCTGTGGGCAATGGAGGTAATATTACCCTGACAACAGATTCTTTATTTTTAAATCGCGGGGGAATCAGTTCGAGCAGTTTCGGGCAAGGGAAAGCCGGAGATATTAATATTAATTCTGGTTCCACAACACTTGATAGCCGAGCAGGTATTGGTGCAATAACTAACTCTGGTGATGGTGGAAATATCAATTTAACTGTTGATGATCTTTTACTATTGCGTAACGGTAGCCAAATTTCGACCACCGCAGGTACAGCGCAAGCAGGTGGTGATGGTGGTAACATCCATATCGATTCAAAATTTATCGTTGCCGTTCCCGAAGAAAACAGCGACATCACAGCCAATGCCTTTACAGGAACAGGTGGCAAAGTTGAAATCAATTCTCAAGGTATTTTCGGTATAGAGTCACGAAAAAAGCCAACGGAAAAAAGTGATATTACCGCCAGTTCCGAACAAGGCGTATCATCAGGTGTGATCAACATTAACGCACCTGATACTAGTTCCATTCAAAACGGCTTTACCCAATTATCTCCAGTTATTGATACCAATGCACTCATCGCCAATAGCTGCATTTCACGCGGTACTAAGCGACAAGAAAACTCTTTTACCATTACAGGATCTGGTGCTTTGACCACTAATCGTCCTAGTGTTTCGGTTTCGACTTACACAACTGGTGAGGTTAGAGGTGTAGAAACTACATCCCGTCCCTGGAAAAAAGGCGATCCGATTATCGAACCGACTGGTCTATATCGACTGAATAATGGGCAATTGCTATTGAGCAGAGAATGTTCTAATTAAGTTGAGTTCAAGCCTTTCCTTCTCTATCAGTGACATATTAAGGCTATGGTTGGTATCTGTGATAAAACAGTTTACCGTCCCCACGCCGATTGCATCACCACCTCAAGAGGTGTAGCAAAACGGGGCAAGCATCGCACAGTAAAACGAAGGAGTATTTTCTAACCCAAAAAGTAAATTGATTTATTGCGATCGCAATAAATTATCCCATCCATTCCACCCAATCGGGCGTTACGCCTACGCAATACTGGACTATTTTTAGGATTGGAGACAGATGGAGTGGAATTGTTACCTTTATTTGATGAACAATTTTTGCTTTAGCATTAGCAGCAATTTTACGGTGGCTTTTAGATAAGAGTATTGACTAAAAAACGTGTTTTCCCTAAAGCCTTACGCTTTGCAGAGAGAGAGCTAGGATGGAATCGTGTAACTATATGACACACATTAATTGGAGTTGAATCAATAAAACTAATTTCCGTAATTTCTCCTGTTCTTGTATTCAAAAAACAGCACAACAGCATTAAGCACCTTCACGTAGCGTCTCGTTGGCCTAGCTTCTCGTAGAGAAGAGAAGGCATTAATTCCACAAATCTGTTGTAGCTAACTCAATTGGGAAATGCTTTGCGCCAACTAGGAAGTACGTGCAATGTATAAAATTCATTAAAGGTTTGATAACCACTACCGTGAAAAGCGATAACTATTGTCATCACTTCTGATACGCACATCTGCGACTGACTGCGACGTTCTCCTATTGTCGATGGTAACTGTGGTATTTGCTGCCACAAGTTTTCTCATTGGTTACAGAAGTCATCTACATCACAGAAAATTTGTGTGATGTCAAGCCGAGATACAATGGTAGACATAGCCGAGACCCCATTTTTGTTAAATATTTTTAGTCTCGGTCTTTTTTTGTGGCTTTTTTACCGATTCTCCATCAATCGTAGCGTAGGCGTAACCCGCACTTCGGCTGCGCTCAGTGACCACCGCAGGCATCGCCTTTTTGTATGTTCAGTTTTGAAATCTATACATAGCAAGCTTTTTGGCTTTTTCAACCCGTCGAACTCACGTTAAAGTTAAACCCTCAATTGTCCTTGAAAATTTTGTTGGCAAAGGCAGTACTGGATGAACAACGGCAAACTTAGAATATACGAACTAGCAAAAGAATTGAATTTGGATAGCAAAAAGCTATTATTAATTTGCGAAAAGCTCAAAATTGTAGTCAAAAGCCATACCAGTACAATCTCAGAATCTGATGTAGAACGCATTCGTCTAGCAGTAAGCAAACTAACAGCAAAATCCTCGAAAAGTAAAACAAACTCTGAAGATTGGGGCTATATGTTTATAGCTTCAGCAATTGATAGTTTTATCCGTCATCTTGAAGGTGAAACCGCGCTGAAATCATATCCCGAATTTAGGGAGCGGCGCGATCGCGCCAATGAGTTAATGTATGAATGTGTCGGTAAAAAGCCCTCCCTATTTTATGTGCGTCGCAAAGGTGCGGGGAAAGAAGCAAGAGAAGAAATTTGGGATTTGACAATAGCAACAGACTCCGATGATTTTCCATTACCTGCAAGACTTGAGAAGCTCAGAAAAACATTAGGATTTAGAGCGGCTGTACCAAAAGATGGACGCGGCGGGATAAAAATACTTTCGGCTCAATTGTTACAACCCTCACGGGGACACGCTGATAGCTATGCTATACCTTGTCGCTTGCGTCTGTTACCTAATCATCAGCATCATCTCGACATTCCACCCGCAACATTAAAACGCATCGCAGCCGCGCCAGTCTGTGGCGAAAATGTACCTACAGAAGATCAGCTTAAGGCTTGGAAAGCGTTTTTGCAAATTGAGGAAAAAATTGCTAAAGCACGTCAGTTTTGCGTGCGTTATGTAAGTCATAACTATAACTTCAAAAGACGAATCAGTTTTGAAATAGATGTAGCTTCAGCCACCCTTGACGGGTTTTATCAAAATTCTCTTGATGTAGAAAACTTTTGGGAACGAGCTAGACGCACAAAAAACGAAGATTTAAAGCTTTTTGAAACTGCTCCCGTCGGCAAAAATTGGATTAGTGGTCGTCAATTAGGAACTGTTGAAGAAGTTGACCCCAACCGTTGTATTATCAGTCTCAGATTAGAACGCGACTTAGCTGAATTCATGGCAACAGAGCGTTATAAGTTGCCAGATACAGGATTTTTATGTTTTGAGGCAGTTGGTGATATTCAGCAGATTCAGCGCAAGAAAAAAGCTTTAGATGATTTGAATAATGGCTACACCCAAAATCCATATTTGGGCAACTTTTTATTCGATGCTTCTCAGGCTAGACAAATCAAAACAACTGTTGAACTTCAACCACAAGATTTGTTGTTATCTTCTGCTAATCCTGGCCAGAAAGCAGCAGTAGAAAAGGTACTTGCCGCTAAGGATCTTGTTCTTATCCAAGGGCCGCCAGGTACTGGTAAAACTACCGTAATTGCCGAGATTTGCTATCAAATTGCCCTTCGCGGTGGACGCACTTTAATAGCTTCTCAAGCTAATTTAGCAGTAGATAACGCCCTGAGTCGATTAGTTCACAACCCAGTGATTCGGGCTGTACGCAAGGGAAGAGCCGAAAAAGTTGGGGAAGAAGGACAACCATTTTTAGAAGACCAAGTAATTGGCAGATGGCTAGAAAATACAGCGAATGACTGCGAAAACAATCTTACTCAACGGCTGGAAAATATCCAAAATTTCAGTCAATTACTAGCATCATCACAAAGATTCACAGCCTACTTTCAAGCAGAGGAAGAATTCAATCAGCAACAAAATAAATTCACTAAAAATAAGTTAAAATTAGAGGCAGATTTTAAAAGTCAAAAGAAATTTTATAATGAAACAGTAGAAAAACAGAATGACATTGAATCCCTAATTGCAGGACTAGACAATATACTAAATACTGCACCAAATATAAACTGGGAAGCTCCAGAAGTTACAGATTTTTTGCCGCTTCTTAAGCCATATACAGAAGGTAACAATTTAGTAGAAGAATTTTTAGCAAATGTTCGTCAAACCATCAAATATACTGATGAACTTGGTTTTGTGCGTCCGGCGCTTGGTGCTTTTGGTTTAGCGGTTTGGTTGCGTGAAACTGTAGCAAGAGAAATTTCTGGATTTAAAACTGCTTTGACTTATGCCCAAAATGCAAGTAAAGCCATCTTAGAAGTTGCAGCATCAGTACAGATTGTCCAGCAAAATTTCGCCTCATTAAATCAGCTACAACCAGATTATCAGAAATATCTTGCCAAACAGCAAAACATACAGCAAACAATCCAGATATGGGAAAATCGCAAACGCGAAATAGATTATATTATCTCAGCAGTTAAGGAATGGAAATCTACAGCACCTTCTGTTCTCTATCAAACTTTAAAAGAATGTCAGCAATCAGGTTTGCCATTAACAGAGAATTTAGTAGACTTGCCGCTAGGTTTGTTAATGTTTGCTAATACATTAAAATTACCAATAGTACCAAAAATTTACAAAATTAACCTGCCAGAATGGGAGTTATTGACAAAAGCGATCGCTTATGAAATAGACGGAGGTTTTACTGACAGGCGGGGTAAACAGCATAACTTTAGCTATTTTTTACAACAAAATTTTAGTCAGATTCCAATGGTGCTATCAAAGAGCGATCGCACCCAATGGGAGCAAACTTATCAGCAGTTTAATAATTATCAGCTACTCAACCCAAAACAGCGAAAATTACTAGTTGAAAATACCCAGTTTTTCTTAATTAGAATGAAAAAAACCTATGGTACATCATGGGAATGGAATAATATCGACTCTACTCTCACCCGAATTACACAAGAATTGCTAGATACAATCCTTGCAAATGCACGTCAATGTGTTTTAAAAGTCAAGACGGAAACCGATCAACAGCTTCAGCATCTGCAACGCCAATTAAATGAACTTCAAAAAAATGAAGTTAGTCAACAGCAAATATCCATTACTCAAGCTGAGGTAGAAAAAGCACAGCAGGATGCTAACTTGCAGCTTGGACGAGTTATAAATATTTTGCAAGAACTTAATCAACAAAATATTCCTGCTCAATTACGCATTCTAACTGAACAATATCTTGCAACACAATCAAAGATTTGGGAGCAGCCACAAGAATTTTCAAATCAAGTATATTCTTGGGAAACTTCCATTAGCCAAATTGAAAACTTAATTTCATTATTAGAACCCTTTGCTGTGTTAGAGATGATTAAAAATTCTCTCTATGAGCATTTATCAAAGGTACAACAAGAAACTGAAACTTCCCTACAGCAGCTTCAAAAATTACAAATTAGCCTACGCGAAATAGAACAAAAATTACAACCACGACCATCAGAAGGTTTAATAGAAGAAAGAAGCTGGTGGTTGACAGAATGGCAAACAATACCGGATAAATTTAAACCAGAAAAATTTGCTAATGACTTGTTTAATATAGAGTTATTACGCAGCATAAATATTAGCTTTGAATCTTGGCAACAGCAATTAAAAAGAGATGAAGATTATCTCAATAAATATCAGAATTTTGTTCAAGATTGGATAGGAAAATTAAGAGAGCCAACTGAAGGTGATAGTGACGATTTAAGGCGCATATATCTAGATAATGCCAACGTCGTCGGTATCACCTGTGTTCAAGCTGCAAATAGAGGTTTTTCAGAAGAATTTAAATCCTTTGATGTCGTCATCATTGATGAGGTTAGTAAGTGTACTCCACCAGAATTACTAATCCCTGCTTTGAAAGGTAAAAAATTAGTCATGGTAGGCGATCATCGGCAATTACCACCCATGCTTGATACTAGCACTATAGAAGAAGTTGCTCAAACAATGGGTAATACACGAGATGAACTACAATTCTTAGAAGAATCACTGTTTAAAAGCCAGTTTGAATCTGCTGATGAAAGCATCAAACAAATGCTAACTACACAATATCGAATGCACCCATTTATTATGGGAGCAATCAATCAGTTCTATGACGGTAAACTAGAATCTGGTATTTTGGAACCTGACACAAAACGCGCACATCATTTAGCAGGCGAAATTATCCAAGAATCTCAGCATCTTCTTTGGGTAAAAACGCCGATAGAAAATCAATTTTTAGAGCAACGAAATGGAACTTCTTACTTTAATACTCCAGAAATTGATGCGATTGAACGTCTGTGTCACCAATTCGAGACTACTTGGGCTTATAAAGTTGCTAATGGTGAACCGAAAAAAGAAATTGCTGTAATTACCTTTTATGGCGCTCAATTAAGAAAAATTGATGAACGTCTACAATCTGAACTTTTCCCTTCATTAGAAATTCGTACTGGTACAGTAGACAGATTTCAAGGGATGGAAAGACCTGTTGTAATTGTGAGTATGGTTCGCAACAATAGCAAAGGAGATGTAGGATTTGCCAAAAAGCCAGAACGGGTTAACGTTGCATTTTCCCGCGCTCAAGAACTACTAATAATTGTAGGTTGTCATAATTTATTTACCTATCAATCAGGTAAAGTCGGAAGTATGTATTCCGAAGTTTCGAATATTGTAAGTCTTCATGGGGGTTTCGTTGATGTTTCTCGCCTCTTCAGCTAAACCTATTGATGACAATCTCAAAAATTGGGTAGATAAAGTTGAAGCGATCGCCTAATCAAACTAATACCAATTATAAAAAAGAATGCGGCAAATAGACCATCTGTAGAGACGCGATTCACCGCGTCTTTACCCAAGGATGTTTTGCAATCCTTAATTGAATTGGTATAACCTCACCAGAACTAGCATTTTTCGCTACTAAATCTCGGTTCTGAACCACTCTGTAAAGTGGTGTGTGTAAGCATGACATCAATCGACAGATGCAGAAAACCTAAATTTCATAAACGTAACTTAGGCTAAGTATCTTAACGGAATTTACCTCTAAAGATATAAGTAGCGTATTTATGCGGTCGAAAATGTAGCATTTAATAGTTAATTTAAGAGAAGCACTGAGATAAGACAACGCTGAGTAATTAGTTAACTTCTTTATGCTTTACCGTCTAGCGTTAACCTCTAGCCTGGTGCTGGCAAGTGCATTAAGCGTGCAGGCATTCGTTCTAGATCAAGCTGTGCTAGCTCAAAGTGCAGATGTTCCGTTCAGTGGAACAGTTCCAGCTGAAGCTACCTTTATTTCTCCTGCCTCTGGCACTGCTGAACCAACTATTTCTAGCTATTCTGGCGGAATTTCGACAAAGTTGGAATCACAAACTCCCGCCACTATAGGTGTACAAAACAGCACATCTGCAACCGTTACTGTTTCTCCTCCCAGGCTTGTATCTGGCCCTAGTCCTGATCCATCTGGGACAACGCATATTGGCTTTTTAAAATTTGATTCGACCAATGTTCGCAGTGATGTTGGTGGTGGAAGCGCAACTTTGCCAGCAGGTAGCACCAATCTAGAGGTGAATTTGTTAGTAGAACGACCAGTAGGGTTTACGCCAGGAATTTATACCTACGTTGTCACCTTAACCATCGCACCATAACTGCTTTTTTGTTGATACTTCGTTTGATTGAACTCTAATTCATTTGAGAAGGATTTAAAAATGATTCGTCGTTCTTTATTAACCGCTGCTTTGATAATTGTTGGTTCTGTTGCTGTTGCACCCAAAACAATGGCACAAACTGCTGACGTTCCCTTTACAGCAAATGTCGGTGGTGTCTGCAACTTCGATCAAATTATTCCTGGTAAATTAGGGCTTAACCAGCAGACTAATGCAACTGCACTAGCGGGTGGATTTGCCGGAGGGCAATTTGGTAAGGTTTTTGTTAGCTGTAACCAAGGTGCCAGAGTGAGTATATCTAAACCACAGCAGACTGGAGGCCCTGGCTTTACACCCATTCACTCTGCCGGGATGATCAACTCACCTTTTGGTAGTACGAGTTCTCAGGGTGGTAGTCCTGTGTTACTACCCTCTGGTAGCGGTTTGCCTTTGGATATAGACATGATTGTAGATAAAGGCAGTCCTCTTGTTCCTGGAAGCTACAGCTATGTGACAACCTTGACTATCGTGCCATAGTCTAAAATTTTTCCAGTTTTCCTTCAGATTGATTGAGAAAAATAATTGCTGAATATCTTGTTGCTAGAGAATAAATCTTCAAGCGACAAGATATTTTTCTGATTACCTAGAGATAAAATAAGTCTGCTTTTGGGAATTATAGATCAGGAATTAAATTGACAATCCTGCCATATTTATAAATATGCTTAATAATAATTGGCGCTCTCTAGCTGCTGTTAGTGCTGGCTTATTCGCCCTAATTTTGTTTCCTGTTGCAGCTAAAGCACAAATGAGTGTTTCTCCTCTGGTGATTGAAGCCAAGGCAGAACGCGGACAAGCCCAAGGAATGATTACAATTTCCAATACCAGTAAAACTCCTTCTCGGATTCGGATCTATGCTCAACCTTTCACATATAGCCGTGATGCAGGGTTTCAAACTTTATCCTCTAGTCCCAGTGACCTGACAAAATATCTACAATTCTCACCACGTGAGTTGACTGTCAAACCAGGAGAAGTTCGGCGAGTGCGCCTCATTAGCCGCTTGGCTCCTAATTTACCTGATGGGGAATATCGTGCGGTAGTGTTTAATGAAACTCTCAGTGAATCCAAAGATGCTGCTGGTAATAACGTTACTTTGGTGGCACGAATTGGCGTGACGTTTTACGTCAGAAAAGGCAATCTTTCTCCACAATTAGTGATTGATAGTGCCAGCTTTAACCCAGAGCAAAAACAAATTCAAATTTTAGTTCGTAATAACGGTCAAGCAACTGTTCTCCCTAGTTTAAATTGGATTTTACGTCAAGGGCAAACTGTTGTCAAAACTGGGCAGGTAGATACTAATGCTGTGGTGGCAAATAGCGATCGCAATTTCTTATTAAATTACCCCAGCAAAGACCAACCAGCCCTCAAACCCGGTCAATATCAGCTTAGTGGTGAGTTGTTTTGGGGTGAAGACAGTAAAAAAAGTAAGTTGCCCTTCAATCTAAATATTACTATTCCTACACAATCAGCTACATTACCAAATAAATAGATTGTGTAATAATTCATAATTCGTAATTAATAAATTCAAATTAAATCTGGCATCTATAGCCTGATTTGAGAGAATTAGTCTTGCTGTAAAATACAGCATTAATATCGATAATTTTGCCTGTTGCGTGGGAATGATATGTTGTAGAGACATCGCATTGCAATGTCTCTATTTTGATAATAGATTTGACTTAGAACTAAAAAATTTGTGCAACTTCGGTTATTAACTAGTACAGGCAAATGTCTGCTAGCTGCGATCGCTCTTATCTGTCAAATTATTATCACCCCAGCTAAGGCAGATACGCCTGCAATTCCAAATCAGCCAACGGCCACAACTGCTCAAGTAGCTAATAATTCCGAATTTAAAGTTTTTCCCGTAGGATTGAATGTAGGGAACCGCAATGTCAATCCAAGCATTTTAGTGCGTGGTCAAGAAGATGGTTCCGAAGCAATTGATTTTGCAAATTGGCTGTTACCCTATGATGCTGTAATCCAAGGGTTGAAATTAAATATTACCACTTTACCTGATGGTCAATTAGAAGTGCGATCGCCTAGTGTTGTGACTCGCATCGACCCAAAAAAACTTCGCACCGATCCAGAATTAGGATTAGTCTTTACAATTCAAGATTTACAAACTCTATTTGGCGTAACCGCGAAATTTGATATCAATGAATACGCCATAGTTTTAGATGTTCCAGGATTAGATCAATCTAGTGGCAAACTGGCAGAAACGGAAACTCCAATTCAACTAGAAGGATTACCACACATTGCACCTCAAAAGTTTAGTGTCGCCGCAATTGAACAAAAGGTAAATGCTAGCGG
Organism: Nostoc sp. DedQUE09; assembly: GCF_034530915.1. Taxonomy (NCBI): domain Bacteria; kingdom Bacillati; phylum Cyanobacteriota; class Cyanophyceae; order Nostocales; family Nostocaceae; genus Nostoc; species Nostoc sp. DedQUE09. The sequence continues at coordinate 51,534 of NZ_JAVRCE010000031.1, read as the reverse complement.
TAGTGCTACCAGATCAACAAATTATAGAGGTGATCTCCTGGCTGTTGGTAGTGCTTTCGGTGGTTCGTGGTTCATCCGCACGGATCAACCAAATCTAGAAAATCCACAAACTTGGAATATTGCCGAAGCGCAGTTTCTGCGACAAACTAATTCAGCCGATTATTTTATAGGTTCCCAGCCAACGTTTTGGCAAACTCAAGGAACAGGAGACTATTGGGGTTTTACATCCATTCAACGACAGGGGTTTGTACCACCTCAACCCTTCGGTGGCGGTTCTTCTGATCCTCGCCAACGTTTACAAGCAGATGCTATTGGACGCACAATTTCCGGTAAGACTGAACCAGGTACATTAGCTCGATTAGTACAAGGTTTTGGTGATCGCGTGATTGCCGAAATTTTAGTTGATTCGTCTGGCATTTACCGCTTTGAAAATATTAAAAGCCAAAATCAGTTTTTAGGCAACAATTATCGCGTCTTGCTTTATCCCCAAGGACGACTCACCGCACAACCAGAAATTCAAGAAGCTACTTTTTCTACAGTCCCAGGACAATTACCAGCAGGTGCTTCAGCACTTATCGTTTCTGGTGGCTTACGACGGGATTTTGTGGGAAATCAAAGTTTGTTGGGCAACTTTTCTGACTTTCGGGGCGGAATAGCTGGGCGTTGGGGTTTATCGGAAAATCTGACAGTAGGCTTAGGTGGAGTGTACGACGAATCGCCTAGAGCCTTAGCAGAATTATTTTGGCGTCCGGGAAAGTTACCTTTGCAGGTAGCAGTTTCAGCACTTACGGGTAATAAGTGGGATGTGAATACAGATATTCGCTATAATCCATCTTCTAGCTTGAGTGCTGCATTTATTAGCGATCGCTTGTCTAGCCGTTTTAATCTAGATTGGCGAGTTTTGCCTCAATTCACCTTATTCGCCAGTACTGACACAGCTGATGCAACATCTGGTGGAATGCAAATTAACTTGAGTGGCAAAGATGCCTTTACCTTTGCCCGTGTCAGCTTAGATACTAAAAACCGTCTGCGCTGGAATTTGTTGCAACGTCTTGGGAGACTAGAATTAACGCAACGCGGTAATGAAATTAGCAGTTTGTCGGAATTGACTTACAAATTTTCTAAAAATAGTTTTTCTAATAGTGGCAGCACCCTGCTGTTAAATTATGAAACACAGAATCAAAATCGTAGCGACAGCTTGGTAAGTGTGAGTTGGCGCTATCGTTCACAACAACAGGCGATTGATGGTAACTATAGGTGGGAAGCGCAGTTGGGCTATGGTATTGGTTCTCAGGGTAGTGGACTACTAGCCACATTATCAACGACAGTTTTACCAGGTTTGCTACTACGGGCGCGTTATCAAGGAGTATCGCCGAGTTCTGATGAAGCAACTTTCAGCATAGATTTAGCTTCTAGCCTGAATTTGCAAGGGGGTATTAGTCCAGGCGATCGCCGTTCTAATTACTTCCGTACACAAGGCGGACTTTTGATTAAGCCATTTTTTGACCGGAACAATAACGGCAAAAAAGATCGAGGGGAAGAAGTTTATACAGATAACGCTGATTTATTGTTGACTTTGAACAATAAACCTCTTAAGTTATTTTCACCACAAATCCAGGGCGATCGCACTTTGGTAAGGATGTCTCCTGGCGTTTATCGCCTCGACCTCGATCCAGCAGGTTTACCTCCTGATTGGCAGGCTGCGGCCGAATCCTTAGCTGTTGATGTGATTGCTGGGAGTTATACCCTTGTGATGATTCCGCTCATTCGTTCTTACACGCGATCGGGGGTAGTCACAGATGCTCAAGGCCAAGCGATCGCAGGCGCACGAGTAGAAGCCATACAACCAGATCGGGGGACTCGGCGTTTTTCTGTCACCAACGGTGCTGGAGTCTATTATTTAGAAGGCTTGCCACAGGGTAAATACACTCTACAAATCAACGGTAAATCTGCTGGTAGCTTGCAATTGCAAGAGTCTTCTGAAGCATTCCAAGAACTTAATTTGCAACAGCCGTCAATCCCTTAACAGACTTCTAAAAAATAAATTCTCCCAAATTATTTTTAGATTAATCTGTACACAAATCGCAAAAGCCTTTTTCTCCCTGCTCCAGCAAGAACTGGCGGTCTAAATGATCAGTAAACTTCTTGCGAAAGTCGGGGTAAAGGTGAAGGGGAAAAGGGTAAAGAAACTCAAAATCCTTTCCCTTTAACCTTTACGCTTTTCCCTAAGAGGGCAAAAATATATTTTTACAAGAGGTTTAGTATTTAGCCGGACACATTTCTGGAAAAGATATTGTGGCATGTGTAGTAAGAAAGCAACTATCACTTGATGCTCAATTTAGCTCAAGGGGGTCTAATGATTGATCGCTTTTTGAATCTAATTTTTATCGATTCTTTCGCTGTAGTAATTAACCTGACATTTGGTACATTACTTCGCACTAAAATCTGCAATTATTCATGGGATGGAGTTGGAAATGATGAACTTTCAGCACCAGAAAGTAGCGCTAGTTCTTCTAAATCTCCACCATCCTTAGAAGAGGTACAAACCACTCATCTTCCATGAAGCCTGCCTGCTGTAGCGATTCTCATTTGAATTAAATATAGGCTTGCTTAGGGGCGTACATCTGTGCGCTTCTATGAGAATTTATGTTTATTTGTGGTTAATTATATTGATTGTCACAAGCAATAACTAGAATTTTAATGGGAATACGGTAAAATCCAGAAGAACTTTTATTGTTACCAACGCGGGTTAAGAATGGAAGCAAATTTTCTGACGGCTGTTTTTCTACCCTTGGCTCTATTTATTATCATGTTAGGTATATATGCACCCGGGCTGGCAGATAAACCTGTAAAGTGGCTGTCTTTATTTTTCCTAACGGTGGTAATTACTGGAGTGCTGTTGCGAGAACGGAATAATTTTATTTCTTATGTAATAGATGTGGGCTGGGGAACTCTGGTTTTGAATATAGTAGCAATGGCTTTAGGTTTTGCGATCGCAACCTTAACCCGATTAGGAGAAAAAAGCGTTACGGCAACTACCATAGAAGTAGGAATTCAAAATGGGACTCTGGTGATCGCGATCGCTTCTACCCCTATGCTGCTAAATACTCCCACAATGGCCATGCCTGGGGCAATTTATAGTCTGCTAATGTTTGTGACTGGTGCTGGATTTGCTTGGTGGTCTAGTCATCGCCAAGAGTTGTTGAAAGCATAAAAGTAGTTTGCCTCATGGGTTACAAGTATTTGTACAAATTCAATTATCCAATCTTATTCCGTTGATGTTTTTCGCCTCTTCTGCTAAACCGATTGATGACAGTCTCAATAATTTTGTAGACGAAATAGAAGCGCAAAGTCCTAGTTTATCAGTTTTAGCAGCGCGTGAATTCCGTTATAGTTTGCGTCAAACTCAGGTAGAAGTAAATATCAAGGAACCCCGCCAGTTTAACGTACTTGAAGAATTTATTATCCGCGCTGCTATTGAATTTCAACCTCCGCCAACGGAGGATGAATTAGCCTCTGTACTTGGGCTTGATTCTGTATTTATAAAAACTACTACTACAACTCTTCGTTCCTTACAAACTCTATCACCAACATCGCCACTAACAGTTACTCCTGAAGGTCGCTCATTTTATGAAAGAGGGTCTGTACCACAGCCGCCATATCCTATACAAATTTATGCTATTACAGACCCTTTAAGCGATAAGATAACCTTTCAATCTGAATCCTTAAATGAGACAGTAATAAATTTGCCTGATTTAGCAGACTTTATAACTATTGATAATACAATTGCTGATATTGCTTCCTTACCTCTTGAAGAAATTCAAAAAAGCATTCAAGCTTCAGGTTTAGCACTTCATACACCAGAGGAGGGAAAAATTGTCACTTCCTGTAGGGTACTAGCTTCGACTCAAAAAATTTGGAGAAAAATATCGCTTTTCATTATTTTTGATGCTCTTGAAGATAAATTGACTATTCAAATAAGAAATGGAAAGCAAATTTTAGAGTCAGCATCTAACTGGTTAAAAGTGTTACATACTGAAGGTAAAATATCCTTGCAAGCATTATGTAAATTGTCAACTGAAACCATCAATCTTGAACGTCAAGCCATTTTCAAGCAGAAAAATACTGAAATAGAAGCTAGACTTGAAAATATTCGCCAAAAGGCGCTAGAAGCTGCCACAAAAAATACTAGTGAGATAGATAACTATAAAGCGTTAGGTGAAGCTGTACAGTTACGCGATGGACAGATTGCTCAAGCTTTTTCAGACGTTTTAAATTTGGCTAAAAGTCAGATTTTAATTTATTCTCCTTGGGTTAATCAGGCAGTTGTCAATGAAAAATTTCTAAATTTATTACAAAAATTAGCTAATCGCAGAGTTTGGATTTTAATTGGATATGGAATTGCACGGCTACAAGAAGATGAAGATAAACCAATTCCACCAGAAGTAGAAAAAAAACTTCGAGCGATCAAAACGCCTGATGGTTTACCATCTGTACTGATTTTTTGGTTGGGAGATTCCCATGTCAAAGAAATAATAGTTGATCGAGAAATCTATCTTTGTGGATCTCATAACTGGCTATCTTATCGCGGCAATTATTTACCACTAGGCGAGTTAGTTTTTAAAGTGACAATTCCCCTTCAAGTCCAGGAAGCTTATGAATTTCTCGCTAATCGCTTCCAAAATCACGCTCAAAAATTATGGCAAGATGCTCTAGAAAATCGCGATTCTAAACTTGCGCTAGAGTCTTTATGTGTATGGGGTGCGCTAGGTATGGAAGATATTGCACTCAAAGAGATACAGAAAAATAATTGGTTTGAACTTTTGCCTGTATGGTTGAATGTAGCACTACAGGGATTAAAGTCGAAAAATTTATCAGATGATTCAGCAAGTTTTCAAACTGCACTTTCGTTGCTGAGTCAAGTTTCTATTGAAGAGACTTTTATTGAGTTATTACAACAGGGATGGCGTAAAGTTCTCGGCGCGATCGCAATTAATAATCCCGAAACTGCTTTAAACTTACTTAGTGATGAAGTATGGGCACAATTTATACGTCTCAAGATTGTTCAAGAGAGTGATTCACCCAATGATTTTATTTTGTCCTGTACTTAACCTACACTAGGATATTTTTCATACTTCAATAGTAAGAATTTATCAAAGACAGCCCAGAACAAATATGCCGTCTTGATTTCGCGGGGATTGGCAATTAAATGATTCTTAACCTTTGATTGACTTAAAGATAGATCCAGAGATTCGTCTTGTTCGATACAATTTATAGGTAGAGAGAGCCGAGGAGAACAAGGTGGTCTTATTAAAAGGCTTTGAGATTGAGATGTATACTGGCACGCCTCAAGGTGAAATCGTCGGTCTCTCCGACAAAATCGTTGCGGCTTTGGATGGATTTATGCGCGAACCAGATAGCCGCAACGTCGAATACATAACTCAACCATCCCATAATTACGAAAATTTGTTGTGTGCTTTGCTGCGTCCCCGGCGGGAGTTGCGAAACTACCTCAATCGTCTGGGCGATTACACCCTGATACCGGGGAGTACTTTATCTTTGGGTGGGGGCGATCGCTTTCTCCGTTCCGATCCAGCAAACCCCTATCATGATTACATTGAGAACACCTACGGCACGAAAGTAGTTACCGCCAGCGTACACATCAATGTCGGCATCAGCGATCCAGAAGTATTAATGCGGGCGTGTCGAGTCATCCGTATGGAAGCGCCCCTATTTCTCGCCCTCAGCGCCTCATCTCCCTTCTTGGATGGCAAAGCTACTGGCTATCACTCCACCCGTTGGGGCGTCTTTCCACAAACGCCTAGCCATGTGCCCTTATTTGCCAGCCACGCCGATCATATCCAGTGGGTAGAACATCAACTCGTTGCCGGAACCATGCAGAATGTGCGGCACTTGTGGGCATCGGTGCGACCAAATGGCGATCGCCGTCCTTATGACTTGAATCGCCTAGAACTGCGAATTTGCGATTTAGTCACAGATCCCATTGCCTTATTAGCTATTACTGCCTTATTAGAAGCGCGTTTGTTGCAAATAATCGAAAATCCCAGCATCGATCCGTTAACCCAAAGTACTTTCTCTGCTGAAGAACTTGTTACTCTGACTGCTGACAACGAAGCTGCTGCTGCTGCTGGTAGCCTTGATGCTCAGTTGAGGCATTGGCAAGATGGCAGAAGCATCGTAGCCAGAGATTGGATTGCTCAAATGTACCAAGATGTTTGGGCAATCGCCAAGCAACAAGGTTTTAGCTGTTTCCTTTCCCCTTTGCACAAAATCCTCCGCGAAGGCAATGAAGCTCAACAGTGGTTGCAATTACACACGGTTGGTTTTGACACCCAGCGCGTCATCACTCAGGCTATTATCGCCACCCAAGAGCGCGAAATCGAACTCGAAGACAAATTATGTTCGTCTCTGCTGGGTTAACTCAAAAGGCATTGGGGATTGAGCATTGAGAAAACACTTTGTTTTATCCCCTTATCCCCTTTTTGCCCCACTTTCGTCTTCATACCAAATGGAAGATTTTATTGCAGTCACTACCAGCCCCAAAAGACACAAGTACTTACTTTTTCTACACAAAACTTAATATTTTCCGATAATAGCCAAATCTCCTCTCAGGCATTGATCTGGGATGGTTTGTATTTCCTTTAAAAAATCTAATCGATAGAGGATGCTTGATTATTATTAACAAAACCTATGAATAGCCTCTACCTTTTGGTAGATTTAACATTGACCATAAATTGTTTTATACAATACTTAAATTATACGGATAATGCCTCAGGTAGTTTTAGTCAACCCGCAGATACCTCCTAATACAGGTAATATTGCCCGTACTTGTGCAGCTACAGGTACAGAGTTGCATTTAGTGGGGCCTTTGGGGTTTGAAATTAGCGATCGCTACCTCAAAAGAGCCGGCTTAGATTACTGGTCTTATGTCAAACTACACTATCACGAATCCCTCGAAGCCTTTAAAACCGTACATCAAGGGCGTGGCGGTAGGTGGTTGGGTTATACGGTTCGTGGAAAGTGTAATTATGTAAGCTTTCAGTTTCAACCTGATGATTGGCTACTGTTTGGTAGTGAAACCACGGGCTTACCACCAGCAATTTTGTCAGATTGCGATGCGACCCTGTATATTCCCATGAGCCAACCGGGGGTTCGCAGCTTGAATCTGTCAGTAAGTGTGGCCATTGGCTTATTTGAAACCCGTCGTCAGTTAGGCTATTTAGAATAGTTGCTTACATTTATGGTTATAAGTGTATTTACTTATAAGCTTTCCAGAAACCTATTAGAAGATTTATTTGTGATTGCAAAAATTTTCTTGGTGACAGCAATAATATGTAAAAGAATATACCGAAAATTGTATTTATTCGCAAAATGTAGTGGAAGATACTTACAAGTATAGTAAGGTTATTATAAGAAATTTGTATATGAAACTTGGGATATTGCCAAATTTGAATGATAGATTTTGATGAATTTAAAACATTCTAAACTAGGAACGAAATTGCTAAAATCCAGTCATTTCTTACATTTGAGCTATTTTGGCTCAATCAATGACAGAAATCAGCCCAAAAGTAGCCGATAGTTAATACGGTTGTTTTTTAGGGAATAATCAACGTAAAGTCTCGTGTTGAGAAGACTGATGGGGTAGAAATATCTTGAAGATATCTACAGCAGGGGGCATAACTTTTCCAGAAGTCGCCGCAATTTAATTTTCAGCAGCGACTTGGACTTGGCAAATAAGTTTGTCCAGTCCCCGCAATTGACGCAAGACAAGGGCGGATAATGGTAAAGAGTAAAATCGTCCTAAGTGGTGTTAGGAGTGGTTCGGACAAGTAAACACAGCAAAATTTAAGTTTTGCTAACAAATGTGAACTTGTCTAAATCAGAGAAGCAGGTTAATCTTGCGTAAGCATCTCTGGTGAATGTGATCTTGATCTATCGTTTGTTGTGATCTAAATCATTTACTAGTATCCAACAGAAAAATTGAGGTCAGTTAAGCGCTAGTGATCATAGGAGGTCGTCTTTGAAACGAGCATTGAAAAAGAGAGTAAAAGCTGTGTTGAACAATACCCCCAGCAGCGATGATGCCCCGGTAGAACTGCTAAATGTGATGAATCCAAAAGTTAACAGCCGGGTGCGGACAAAAGCGGCGATGATTGGCTTGGCAATCTCTATGGGAGCAACCAGCCTTTTGGTGACTCGACAAAGCGATCAAGCCCAAGCAGCGGTGCCAGTAGGCAGCCAAAAGGCAACCTCAACTATTCCTGCTGTTCCTGACACCGAGGTGAAATTCGCCTCCACAAAGCTGGAGTCCCAAGCAGTCTCAGCAGCGAGCGTGCCGGAAAATCCTGTAATCGTGGAACCAACGGCAATCTCACAAGTGCCTGGGCTTGAAGCTAAATGGCAAGTCGCAGCAAGTGGAATATCTTTGCAAGTTCCTGCATCAAACACGTTTTCTAAAACAAACGCAGGTTATAAAAATTCCACCTACCTGAAGCCCCAAGTGGCACAGGGATTGAACAATACCTTAGCCGAAACTAGTTTTCCAACAGTCAATAATCTGTCTGACTATAGTGCTGATAGTGTTGATACTACAAACGCATTACTAACTGCCCAGCCACAAACAGTGGCAACGTCAACCGCAGTCAACAGTGAAATAAATGCACAACTTAAGGCGCAACAAGAGTTCGCACTAAATCGCTTACAAGAAAAATCGAACCGTTTAAGAAAGAGTCTGGCGCAGTTGCAGTCTGGAGAGACCAAAAATTTATCACAAGCTGATATAGCATTGGTGCAGCCGACAACTGTGGTTGAGAAGACTGCATTACCATCCCAGTTAGACACTTCTAGCGATGCAAGCCAAGCGAACCTAATATCGAGGTTAAAACAGAAGACACAGACAAGTGCATCTGTACCAGCGGCGCCAATAATGATTGCCTCCTCGGCACATACAGCTTACGAAGTTAAACCTGGAGATACACTAGCAGCGATCGCCAGCAGATACAACACTTCAGTATCAGAACTAGTTAAGGCAAATAACCTCAATAATCCCAATGAACTGCGAATTAGTCAAAAACTAGTTATTCCTGCTGTTCAAACTCCTGCTGTTCAAACTCCTGCTGTTCAAATTCCTGCTGTTCAAGTTGACGCAACTGTAGCGAGTCAGCCCACTTTTGTAGAGTCTAGCAAAACTCCAAAGGTAGCTAGCTCACCTTTGAATATTGGCAGCGCTAACTCATATCTACCTAGTTCACCATCACCAACTATTGCCGACAACAGTAGCGTTACCGTCCCTACACCGGTAACTGTACAGATTCAGGCAAATAGTGCGACCGACTTAGAAACTGCCCCCCCTACAGCTAAGTCTTATGGCGTCGGTGGTGACATTCCAGTGCCACAAGCTTTTGCCGAAATTCAACAGCCTAAGACACCAGCAAATAGGGTAGCAAGAGGAAACAATAACAATAATGACCGTTTGCGGGGCTTACAAGCGGAAATCCAGAGGTTACAGCAGAAATATCGCGCTCAACAGTCTGGTAATTTAGTTGTGCCAGCAGCAGCGATTGAAGCAAATAATGCTGCTATGGTTACTCCTATTTCTACGCCCAATAATTTCAGTGAACCTAACCCTGCATCTAGGCCCAATAGTGTAGCAATACCAATTCCAGTTCCAACACCGATTCGGGCTAACTATAGCGTTCAGCCAATTAAGCCCCAATTCCGTACTACTGTACGGCCTGCCGAAGCAGTAAACCCAGAATTTTTGCCTAATCTAGGTTCTGCTAGCCAGTGGACTCCCTCTCGGACTCAATCTGCCACAAGGGTGGCAACGCCTTCTAGAAAAGTAAATGCCTCTGACTCTTTAGGAAAGATGCGAGGAACCACAGTTTCTCCACAGGTCTTACCGCCTTTGGCAGCAGTGGATCAATATCTTCCCAGACCCATTGACGAACTTACACCTCCTCCATCTTCCTCAACATTAGCTTACACCTGGCCAGCAAAGGGAACCCTGACTTCTGGCTATGGTTGGCGCTGGGGTAGAATGCACAAAGGAATTGACGTTGCTAACTCCACTGGCACGCCAGTTGTCGCTTCAGCTGAGGGGACGATACTAAAAGCTGGCTGGAACAATGGTGGCTACGGCAACCTCGTCGAAATCCGCCATCCTGATGGCAGCACGACTCGCTATGCTCATAACAGCAAGATTCTGGTGCAACCTGGTCAGGCAGTAAATCAGGGAGAAACAATTGCTTTAATGGGTAGCACTGGTCACAGTACTGGACCACACACCCACTTTGAAATCCATCCATCAGGCAAGGGTGCTGTTAACCCAATAGCTATGTTACCGGAACGCATATAATTGGCTGTCTGTAACTAAATTATTGCCTTGTTAGTTGAGGGAGTTTCCTCCCTCTTCTGTTTTCTGTTACCTCAATAGGCATGAAAGTTCTAACAAAATTACAAAAAAGGCTAGTCTTGAGCAAATTTCCATGCTATATTAATTAATGATTTTGAAAAACATGGCTCAGTAGCTCAGTTGGTTAGAGCACGGGACTCATAAGCCTGGGGTCGTTGGTTCAACTCCGACCTGAGCCACTTTAAAAAGTAAGACTAAATAAGGGTTTTGTACATTGGTGGTCATGAAAGCTGAATCTTTGTTTTAACTCTCCTTTGACTATCCAATGACTATCCAAAATAGTCATTAAATTACCATGAAAGTTGGTATAAAAGTATTTAAAGGTTATTTTAGATTAAGATTTCCTAGAATTTTATTGAATGGAAATCAGAAATATAGCCGTAGTCACACAGATTAGGACAGTGTTGATTGCTCAAAGTCTTGAAAAAACTGGATTTTTACTCAGTACTCAGCACTCAGCTATACTTATCATTAAATTTAGCTGACACTGTTGAGAACAGAGTGGCGCTTTTGATATTCTGCCATTTCTGCAAAGGATGTAAAACATCGCTGGCATTGTCTGTTTATCCATAAAGTCAGAATAGGAAAGGGTTTTTCACAGACAGTGCATTTTGATAACAAGCGTAACTGATGGCGATCGCATCCACATAACTTACATAACTTAATATAGGTGTCTTGACTTAAATTACATAAACTTGCATAATAATAAAGCTAATAGAATTTATAAAACTAATTAGTAAGCTTTTTAAGCTTATCTAAATAGTATTTTTGGGGTTATAGCGCAGTTGGTAGCGCACCTCAATGGCATTGAGGGGGTCAGCGGTTCGAATCCGCTTAGCTCCACTATTAAAACATAGCTACTCAAAACCTGTTTTGTGAGTGGAACGATAACTTTGCCGCAATGGCAAGCTTATGCTTCCAATTTAATTCGGCAAAGTTATGCTTCCAATTTTTTCGCTTCCTTTCCGACTCAGATGAAACGGAGTAAAGGTAGAGAAAGACAATGAATTTTGCTCAAATTCTACCTCTTGATTCTAAAGACCAAGTTCTTGCCTTATTTGGTTTAGAGCAGCACGCACTTTTTTATACCGGAAGAAGCCTGGTCTAGACATCAGTGCTGAAACACGAGCCTCAGTCGGATATTCATCCTGATTATGAAGCTTAACCGTAATTTGTCGTATTTCCTTGCAGCATTCCTCTATTGTTTGTAGATAGTCAGTTTTCCTATAATTGAGGTATCTGGTAGAAATAGCAGTACATAGATGTCGAAAGTGCTTGCAAATGGTTCTTCTGTCGTAATTGAGACGCCTAGCCACCTCTTCCATTGATGGTGGTGGAGACTCGTCACTCATTATTATTGCTTTCAGGTCTTGTTCGACTCGATTAGTATCAAATACCTTACTCGTTGCTCTTGCTTTGGTTGCCACTTGAGATGGTGGTAGTCGCATGGTCTCAAGAGAACTTGCAGACTCTACTCCTTGTGTTAAAAAATCTAATACTGATATTTTCAGGCAGTAGCAAATTTGTAAAAGTGATCTGATTGAAGGTATACTCTCTCCTTTGCACCAAAGCCATAATGTATTTCTAGGAATTTGAAGCTGACGGGCAAACGCGGCTATATTACCTTTAGTGACTTGGTTTGCGTAAGCACATAGAGCTTTAGCGATGCTGTCTTTTGATAAAGGAAAATTTAAAGACGGAGCATGGGCAAGCAACTCTCCAATAGCAAATGCCATCCAAATTTCAAATTCTAGGTTAGCTTCAGATGAAACTTTGCGATCGCAAAGTTCTAGGTCTATTTGCAACCCAAGCCACTCCCCACATTTGGAGCAGTATCCTGGTCGCGATCGCCAAGCCAGGGTGTAATTTGTCTGGCAGCAATGAAGACACTTTTGGCTCAAATTTTGCTTGTGATGCGTACAGACTTTCACTACATCCAGTGACCAAAGTAAAGGTTCGTAAACTACTTGACTGGTTGTGTACCATTCCTCATAACAAGCTGGACACCAAGATCGAGTAGAACGGAGTAGATTCCTAGACGTTAGTAGTTCAGACCAAGTTAGCAATGTCAAAAACTGAAGATCAGTGCGTAGAGTCAAGGTTTGGATAGTTTTACTTAAGTCAGCAGCCATGACACCTGTACCATTTAGTGCCCCCGTAAAATTCGAGATTTTATGTAAATTTGTACTTCCATAAGCCTTATTAAGAATTGGGGTAAGTTCTCTTTCCATTAAAACTCCTGGAAATAGGCAGTGAGCCTCAGCCAATCGAGCAAGGTAGCTAGTCAAACTTTCTATTAACGGTGTCCCTATACCAAAAGGTTCTATTTGGTATAGACGACTACGCGGTGGCATTAAAGGTAGCCTCAAATCCCAAGATTCATATATAGTTAGCAAGCTTACTCCTAAACTTCTTCATCCTGACTCAAATTCGCATCAGCCATACTGATACTGTGTGTAAAAATGTCTGGGTTTATGTAATTTTCGCGGTTTCCCTGCACTTGTTGTTTTCTGAACAGTGACCTCATTCTTCCCAACCGAGTTCACGTCGCACTTCGCGTACTGCTGCAAAAACCTGTTTCTGTAATATCGATCCGGGCTTTTTGAGAAGTACTGAAATCCTGCTAGCAGTGGGTTCTACACCTTCCAAATGAAGCTGAAGCGCAACCTGTCGAACTTCCTGACTCTGTTTTTTAACCCGTTCTGTTCGGCGTTCTTGGACATAACTAGCGTATCGTACTGAAATTGCACTACATAATTCTGGGAAATTATTGGGTAGGCTATGTACAGATTTTTTACCCAAACGTCTGGCAACCTCTTTCATAGATGGTGGTGGGTACTCTTGACTTTTGAGTACTGCTTCTAATTCCGACTGCATCTTTTTTAGGCGTTTAGCAACTTGATAATCAGCATGCCGTGCTATTATATCAGGGCATAAATCTTGAGCATGATAGTAAAAAACGGTAGTTCGCTTATAGCCAAGACGTCGAGCAATTTCTGCCAGAGATGGCGGAGGGTTTTCGATCAGAGCAGCGTCTAATTCAAGCTTTATTTGTTCTGAGTTTTTGTAACTACTTCTTGTCTTCCTGTTGGTTTGATTCCGATTTCGTATGATTATGGTGCAATGATCTGTATTAATGGCATCTGTAGTGAGAAAGTCCAGCAGTGATGTTCCCAAATAAAAACAAATTTGCAAAAGTGTGTTGATTATCGGTAAGTATTTTCCAATGCACCATCTATGGGTTTGAACTATACCCATACCTAGATTTTGAGCAAATAGAGTTATATTGCCATTTGTAAGGACATTGACATAAGCAAAAAGCATTTTGCTAATTTTTCCTTTGGGCGGTGGAGATAAATTCTGTGTAGCGGAAACTAAATTTCCAAGGTTCTCTGTAACCCACATCTGCCACTTCAGTTCATTTTCTGTAAGTTTGATATTATTATCTGCTGAATCAGAATGTGGAGAAATGCCAAGCCACTCTCCACATTCTGAACAGTAACCCGGTCTTGAACTCCAAGCCAACAGCCTATTTTCTTTATGACAGTATGGGCAGTGAGTACAGAGATATTGATAATGATATGGACATATCGTCACATCATTTAGTGACCAGAGAAGTGGCTCATAAATGATCTGTTCAGTTGAACGCCAATTTTCATAGCAGCTTGGACACCAAGCCTTTACAGAACGAAGTAGGTTTTGTAAAGGAATTACTTCTATCCAGGTGAGCATTGTCAGAAAACGCAGGTCATTACGCAAAGTTAATGATTCAAGCCCTTGAATAGCTCTTACAGCCCCTTTGCTCACTCCGTTCAGAGCTTTTGCCGTACCACGATCAAAGATTTGCTCCCAGCGTTTATCTTTACTATTAAAGATATATCCTTCCTTAATAAATGGTCCTAGTTCGCTCAAGACTAATATTCCTGTAGGTACACAATGCTCTTGCGCTAATCGAGCAATATAGCCTGTTAGGCTTTCCACATAAGGTGTTCCGACTCCAATCGGTTCCAATGCGTATAAACGGCTGTGAGATGGAATACTTGCTTTTTCTAGATCCCAAGACTCGTAAGTAATAAGTTTGTCAACTAGCATTTGGCTCTACTCCTCCTACTGGATCTCGTTTAGGGTTACGCTTACCTACATTCTTTTTTCGCCCCGGTGATTTTGAAACTTTCTCTTGTAGATCGTTTGCGTTATTAGATAAAGAATTGTTCAATTCAATAGGTAATTCTTCAGTAAGTCCAAGAGATTGATAGAGTTGTTTATGCTTTTCTGCACCTTCTGTGAGTTGCTTTTCACCCTCTTGAATTTCTTTTAACATTGTTTGAAGTTGAGCAACTGACCAAGCTCTTTGCTTTAAATGTTTTAGAGTTAATGTCTTGGCTCCCTCATCTAATGAAACTTTGAGGGCACGCGTTAGCCAGTCTTTAAGAATACCTATGCAACCAAGGCTACCTGCATAGCAGTATTCCCAAAGTGCCAATAAGTCTGGCTCTTCTTCCACCGGTAGATGGCGCTGAAAAGTCAGCAGAACACTCATGAAAACTTCAACATCATCGCTAATTCCAGCTTGATATCGTGGAAAATGAATGTCTACAGTGCGTCTGCTCAACTGAGCGCTTAAATTGCGGAACATCAATAGTTCATATGTGCCAAATAGTACATGCTGAACTCCTGTTAAATTTGCAAGAGACTTTAAACAGTCCAGATTGTCTTGGAGTCGACGACCGCTAGCCATTTTTTGCATATGCTGCGCCTCATCAATTAGAAAAGCTTTTGGGCGACGGTATTTTAAAGCATTCTCAAAGGCTAGGCGTAGTTCTGGTGAAGTAATTTTTGGGTCAATAGTGAATTCCCCTTGATTATTACGACGAACGCCCCGTGAGCCATAATGCACTTTGTAATCAATTAGTGGTTCTTCTAATGAAATCAAAGAACGGGTGAAATAATCTTTCCAATTGAATTGAGTAGATTCTGTTCCAACAGCTTCAACACTAACTACTGGAATGTGACATCGGTCAGTTTCTAGCGTAGGTAATGCTTGCTTGATCAACATCTGCTCAACTCTTAGGCGCATTGTTGTTTTACCAATACCGCTTGGACCATAAACGAAGATGAAAGATGCTCCCGCAGGCTCTTGTATAGTACGTATAACTCTGTCTGTTGCTTCGATAAGGTGTGGATGCGCCGCTCTGTAAGATAGAAAATAGGCAAGCTTATCTTCTTGCGTTTTTTCAAGAAGCGATCGCGGAAAGGAAGCTGAAATTGACATAATTAATACTCCGAATAAATTTCAAGCTTGTTCACATTGACGCTTATATTCTCCGGCGACGGAGGCTCCCAATTCTTGGACTCTTTGGTATCACTACTTTCCTTTTCTTCCGATTGACCGAAAGGAATGCGGTTTGGTAAACCACTCTCAATCACGCGAAACACGTTTTTCACTTGAGAATCACGCAAACGCTGTTCTAATAAAACCTCCTCAGCTTCCACAGTTGATAAAAAACTCGCTAAGTGTTTGGCTCTTACGTTGAACTGTTTTGCATGGTTTTGGTGACGTTTGCGTAATTCAGCAGTAGCTATCTCAATTTCTTTTTCTGAGCGTCCCTTGAAGATTGAATACTGTTCACTAATACATTCAACCCACTGGCCCTGAACATAGGCATAGGCAATGCCTGCATCAAATGGGTCATATCTAACATCGACGTATGTCTTTTGGATTTCTGGGTCACGAAAGGCGTTAGACCAGTAGTGAATGTGACGGATTTGCAAGCCCTGACTCGGATCTACCTTGGCTTTTCCTTTATCTGTAGTTGGCATTGTCAAAAGTTTAAAGTTTTGTCCATAAGAGATCATGCGATGAGAACGAATCCCGAACTGTGCCATTCCATCTGTATATGCCTCCCGTGGAGTTTGTCCTAGTGCAGGATGTTCTCTGGTGTCATATATTTCATAAGCCCATTCGCATAGATAATGGTAAAAAAGATCAAGTGTCCAAAGCGCGAGGTTTTTAGGATTAACTGATTTAGTCATCAGCCTGACTTTCTTTGTTATCTGTGTATTGCCTGCAAGGTTGTAGACTAACTGTGTCATTGCAGTGCCAAACAAACGCTCCCCAACAGCATTGAACCGAGCTTTTGATGGCGGACGATACTTTAAAGTATGGTCACACAGTGCTATTAAAGTCTGATAATAAGTGCTATGAAACTCCGGCCCGTTATCACTTACAATAATCTGTGGCAGGCGACCGTAACGTTGTACGCAAATCCGCAGAACCATCATGCAAGACCGATAGGAAGGTGGATCAAACGTTATATAAACAGCAAGTATTCTTCTGGTGTAGGCATCGACTAGAAACGTTATCCAAGCTGTGCCAAGTACCTTTGCTGTGCGTGAACACCGTAGCTTAATATCTACTGGTGTGTGGTCAATGTGACCAATCTCAAAAGGGCGATCGCCGTGGCGAGGTGTTGTTAACTCTAACTCCCAATAAAAAGCTTCCTGCGAGTAGGCAGATCGAGAACCAGAGCGCTTCACCGTTTGCTCATAACCCGAACGCATCTTGATTTCTTTGATAAACGTTTTGTAGCTAGGAATTAGATCCTCTGGAACACCAGCACAAGACAGAGTTTCGATAAAAGCACCATATACCTCTGATTTGCGCTTTTGTTTATGGGTTTCGTACTCATCCTCAATAAACTTTTGCATCAGTTGTATGGTCGGTTCGGGCAATTTGCGATTCTGGTTACCCTTCACGTTGTTGAAAGATAGAAGCCCAATGTAACCGTAGCCATATTTTTGCTGGGCTTGTAGATATTTAGCTTTCCAATATCGGAAGGTACGCTTAGGTATTTTATTGTCTTCTATTGGTTGTCCTTTTAGCCACGGCTCGATAATGCTGTAGCGGAAGTTAGCATCTTTTAAATCTTGCTCACTTGCTTTCAGTAATATCTCCTTGATCTCATTGCTTAAATTGCATTCGACCTTATTCCTAAAACCTGTTATCTTCCCTTCCCGAACCAAATTCTCGAAGGTAGTTAATGCTAATTCAACTGCTTGGCTCTCTTTTGTATGCAGTAAAACAGATGTTTCTCCCACCAAAACTATTGTCAAGATATTGCCGTCATAAATTACTGATGAGCCAGGAATAATATCAATGACTGGAGAACTGATGTCGTTGGCGGTTGTCTGAGTAAGAATTATCGACCTGTAAGCAAAAGCCGTCTGTTCATTCCGAAAAACAAAGCAGCGTTCTGGCTCAACTAAGGGAGCGGCAGTTAAATCTACATAAATCTGATCGGTGGCAATCAGAGAATAGATGTCATCAGGAGTAGTTCCCTCAGCAAGATGAAGCAATGCAGCTAGTGTTATTCCTGGCTGCGCTGATATAACCGATAAGACAGCTAAAATGGCAGACTTTTCTACTAAAGGGCACTCAGCATGATAATAGTCTTCTAAAAAGTTCAGATTACGTTGTAAAACCCAATTTATCTCTGCATCTGACCAAACGCAGAAAAAAAATCCGAATTGTTTAGCATAATGTTCTCCTGGTGCGGTGTGCCACTGATTGTCTTCACCCAATGCGTAACGATTGCGGCTTTCTTCAGCAAGTTTTTGCAGTTTACTTTCAGTTTTGCACTCTACCCATCCAACTGAATTATTTTTGAGTACAAAAAAGTCTGGTGTGTAGAAGAAGCTTAAATTTCTCCCATTATTGGCTTGATAACTAATCTTGATAGGAGGTGGTTGGTCATAGTACTCTAAAACCTCATCGTCATACTCCAATTGATAGATATAGGGAAGTTCAACTTTGTGAGACTCAAACTGTATAGTCACTCCCATCTTGTGGCTGGGGTAGCGCCCAGCAACATTCTTTTTACCTCCACCTACCAGGCGCGATGGTTGGGATGAGCGAATTTGTTCTACAACCTTTATGGCCGCCTCAGTAAGATTTTGACGGTGGCACCAAAGTTCAAACTCTTCTTGGATGAGCATTGTAAACCTTATTAGTTTATTGTGTGAAAATTGTGCTTTTGTCGATCAGTAAGTTTCTATAAACAAATTTACGAGGTTCTACCGTTAACCTTATGCTAAGGCACTAAAATCAAGCTTTTATAGGGAAAATAAAAGCCTCACAAGCTAATCAAAATAAAAGATAAAGTTTATTAAACTTTTGTATTACTTCTTAAAAAAGACAAAAGGAGTGATAGACCTATTTGCTAATGCATTCAATTAGATTTAGGCTCTTACTTTAAATCCAAAGCTAAAACCTATGAGATAAGTTGGACACATTTTATTGAGGAATAGACTATTTGTTTATGAATACCCTATTTATTTATAAGTAAAAATTAGCATGAAAAAATCACAATTTACTTTCGATTTAAAAAAGTTTATATTTAATACTACAAAATGCTACAAAGCAATTTTATTATTCTAAATATCAATCACAAGCTCTGTAATAACAGCTTTGTATTTATACTACAAATAGTAAGACTGGTGGATATTATTCATACTGTTCATATAGTTAATACTGTTTATATTATTCATACTGTTCATATAGTTAATACTGTTAATACTGTTTATACGATTTATATTATTAATATAGTTAATAATATTTAGATAAATTAAAATCAATCTGCTTTTTTGCCAAACCCTTATTAATATTTACAGTGTTATTTAAGCCATTGGAATTAACTTAATTGGGAGCTAATAAAGGGAAAACTACTATATATAGTTAGTGAAAAGAATTTCATAATTCAGTTTGTTGATACATCCGTTCTGATACTTACTGCCTAAATCTTCCAAAGATTCCCAGTGTAAAGGCTTACCCATTCCCTTTCCGATTAACTCTAATAAAGCCTTTGTGCGTGCTTGGAAAAATCCTTCAAAGTCGTCTTGTCGTAAAGTTTCTGGGTCTATGGCATGAGAGCGCAATATTTCATTTAGTCTCTGCGGTGATACACCGGATATTTCAAGTTCTTGAAGGTAAATGGAAGGTGCTTTGCTACCAATCTTTTTGTTAGTTTTGGCGCTCAGAGGGGTGCGGTTAATTAAGCAGTTATATTTTTTGGGGTCGATGCCTTGCTTTCTGCACCAGGCGACAGGAAAAATATGATGTGAGTCAATCTGTTCTTCAAAATAAAGCACATCATTGATTTCTTCACCTGTAATTAAATCAATGGCTCCAGATAGTCGCAGCAGTGCTGATAAACCTTGGTAAACTGCTCCATAGCGCTTTCTTACGGTCAGCAATCGCTCTGGGGAGAAATTTGCTTCGCGAATTGTGGATGGGAGTGAACCCCCTTCTTGCAACCACTGTGGTATTTCCACAACATCTCGTCCTGTGCGGGTTTCGTGCCAACCTGTATACATCTCACTGAACAGCCCACACCAAAACCAACGTTCCAGCATGGAACGAGACTTAACAGAACGCGAACGTTCTCCTAAAATAGTCAAAATTGCCGCCAAGGCTACTAGTTGAATGGGATAAGCCAAATCAATTGCGTCAAAAATTTTCTGCCCATGCAGGAATCTGGCTGCTTCCTCAAATCCTGCGGTAACTTTATCAGCCCAGGTTGAGTATTCTGGGATGGAAAGTTTTAAAACATCTGCACGACCGCAGGAGACACCAGGCAATTTGTCTAGATTACCTCCTTTTTTTATTGCTTCCATTCTCCGCATGTAGCCAGCTACCAAGGTTACGGCTTGTACAAAGTCAGTGTTACGGACTAAACGTAATACTTTAAATTGCTGAAAACGAGCTTCCCGCAGTTTCCAGTCGTCTCTTAGGCTGAAGTCATTGGCGCAGTAGCTAGAACTCATTAAGTCGAAGTAGTTGAGGTCACAGCCGGAGGTGTTGGTATCTTCAAATACTTGGCAAACTGCTTCTTTGGGTAAGGAGTCCCGTAGTTGGATTACTGGTATTTGATAATGCTCAAATTTTTTGAGTACTTCTAGTTCTAAAGTGTCGATGAGTTCGAGTTTTTGAGCATCATATTGCCAATATTTGGAATATTTACTTCTCCACTCCGAAAAGAAGAAGATTTTTGATAATGGGAATAGTCCGGCTTCATACTCATTTTCTGGGGTGGAACAGTCTATAATTTCTCCACCAAATGTTCGGAGTTGTTTTGATTCTGGGAAAGCGATAATGGCACTGCGGCGGTCGATGTTATGGTCAAGGGATTTGGCAATATCAAGGTAGTACCATTTTTTTATCAGCTTTTGGCTTTTTTGATCTTTAATGACAACGGGTTGCTCTGACAGCAAAACCATGAATGAAGTGGTTAGGCGTTGCTGACCGTCGAGAATTAACAGGCTGGGATTATCATACTTTGGCTCTTTGACGTTATCGATGAGGCGAGGTTTAAATTGCACTTGTAGGTTACTTTGCTGAAGCATCATGACTGCGCCAATGGGGTATGCAAGGGAGATACTGGCAAGTAGGCTACGCACACGAGCATCATCCCAAACCCAATCTCGTTGAAAATCTGGCAGTTGAATACGTCCCGTTTTTATATCTTTTAAAATATCGAGTAAAGGATATTTAGTGATGTCAAATGTGCTGATAGAATGCATTTGCTGTTCTGAGGTTATTATTCTTTGCTCACATACTGCTGCTAGTGCAGATAAATTAGATTTATTTTGTGAATTACGAGCAATTTTAGGATGAGATAATGTCACTTGTTTTCACGGTAATGAATACAGATATAAGACACAATAAAGCGCCTCATACAGTGTCAGCAAGAGGTTTTATCACGAGTTACTCGTAAATCACGAACAGTTAGTTAGTAAGAAAGTTGGGTGGCAAAATTATTTGTTGGCTGATAACTAGTTGTTTAAATTGATTGAGTAAATCAGCCTGTCGTAGCAGGAAAGGAATGTAATGGGGTCGTCTGTCGAAGTTAGTTCCCCAGTCTTTGATGGTGTGAGGACTTAACCCTGTGGCTTGTGCCAGAGCATTGATACAAGCTTTGCGATAACCTCTGGCTGGGTCAATATCTACCCACTTACGACAGTATTCCATTGGCTCCAAAGGCAGCTGACGGATAGCATCAATCCTCTGCTCTTCTGGATTAGGGGAAAGTCTCACAAACATCTGGGGCTGGTAATGGATGGGCAAGTACCAGATGAAGGCTTGAGTAATTTGATCTTGGCTATTGCCTACTGTTAATTTGTTGATTCAAAAGTGAAGGCAACTGCTGTTGTACTCAAGCGGCAGTCTAATACAACAGTCTACAGATTAAGAAATCTCTGCCTACAATACTAGTCTTTTAGTCGGAAATTCCGATTAAATTATTTTTGCGGATAATCAGGGGGCAAGACGATTTTCCTGATCTGGTTAAGCATATCCGCCATTCTAAGAACATGTAGAACGTGATCTGGTCGCCTCTCAAAGTTAGGGCCCCAGTCATTAATTGTACGTGGACTTAAGCCTGTGGCCTCGGCTAGAGCCGTCACACAAGCTTTACGATAACCACGTTCATCTGAAGGTACTTCAACCCATCGCTGACAGTATTCTAGTGGCTCCAAAGGTAGTCTACTGAGTACGTCGATTATATATTGGGTTGAAATAGTAACGCTGTCTATCACCTTTTTTGGATGTGCTTGGAGTATAAGTCGGAGTTCACGACTATTGTATAAGATTTTCCCAAAGGTTATCGGAGTTGCGAATCTCCACGCCATCTATTCCAACCCTGGCAAGGTTAGTTGAACTGCTTCTGTTTCTTGCTGGTTGACTTTGGTATGGACATATTCAGCAACTTCAACTGTAGATTTTGGTTTTGGCTGTCGTACGGGAATCTCTTGGGAGAAAACGGATACAGTTTCATCATTGAAGTCAGAAGATGTCAGTTCACCTCGAAAAGCTTGATGCAGCATGGTTTGAAATAAATGTTCTGCTTGGCGTTCGCCTTCTTGTTGTTGGGTGCGGAGGCGTTCAAATTTTTGGATGATTTGGGCGAATTTTTCTTGGAGATAAAGAGGGGGAAGAAGAATTTTAATTTCTAAAGCCTTGTCTTTACTAAAGAAGCCAATAGTAGATATTCCTGCTAGTTGAAAGAAAAAATCTTCGCCAAGCATTATCAAGCTGATAGCTAAAAATAAATGATTTACTAAGCTGGATTTTGCTACTAAACCATAAAATTGTTGATTGGCATAAACTTCTCTTGTAGTAACCGCTACTTTACCTAAGCTTCCTGCACAACTTAAAAGTACGGTTTTAGCTGGCATTAAGCGATTACCAACTTCTGCCGCATCCTCATGTGTAAGTAAGTTTTTTGCAGAATTAATAAACAATCCATTTAAATCTGGTAATGTAATCCAAGGAACATTCCCACAGAAATGTTTAGCTTTATCTCTTGTAGGTACTATAATATCTGCTATTTCTCTAATAGAAAGTTGCTTCCATTTCTTTGGATTAGTAAATGGATTGCCAATCATTTCCAAAAATACAGATTGTAGGAAGGTGTCGCTGAGTTGTCGGGCGTAGCGGCGGGTGCGCCGCAGGCGATCGCATTTTCCCAAGATTGCTGAAATCCTTTTTTGTTCTGCTAAAGGCGGAAGAGGAATTGGGATAGAAGTAAATACTGGTGTCCTTACATGAATTTGAGTACTGCCTACTGCAATTGTACGTACAAATTTACGATAATCATAAGTATTAGATAGCCAGACAAGATACTCAGGTATTACAAGCTTTGTATTAACTAAAAAAGCATAGGCACCTTGAGCAAGTATGTACTCTGGATATGGGGATGAGTAGAGTGTACTGATTAAACCTATTGAAGGGCCAGAAGGAATTAAATCTCTTAAAGTAACAGTTGTATATTCTCTACTAATAACTGATTTTGAATATTTTTTAACGAAATCACGATGTGTAAATGCTTTCTTTTTCGGGTCTATTTCAATTTCTCCAAATGGCTTAATAGCTCCCTTATGGAGAACCGGAAAACCTTTATCAAGAAAATCTTCTGGTTCTAGAGGGGAACCACCGCGTAAATCGTAGATTAATTCATTTAGTTCCACTAATTTCCAATTTTCTGGAAAATTAGTAACCTGCCTAAACTGGTCAAATAATTCTTTTGCCATTAATCAGAACTTACCCAAGTCATTAATTCTTGAACTTCTTCGGCCATCACTTCCTCTAATTTAAATAACCTTTCAAGTGTTACTTGCGGCAAATCATAAAACGCCTCATTCTGCTCAACTTGACGATAACGACTCGCTGACAGATCATATTTATTCCCCTTCACCTGCGCCTTATTCACCCAAAACTGACGATTTAGTTGATTAATTTCCCCTTGCAACGGAGTCATTTGTTCATGTAATTGTGCCAGTTTTTGCCTATCCGCTTCCAAAGCAATGCGCGTTGGCTCATCATCTGCGGGTGCAACGGCATTTTCAAACGTTAAGCGATTAATTTCCTTGTGCAGTTGCAAACGTTCCACTTTCAAAGGCGCAATTTGCATCTTTAACTCAGCTAACCGTTCCTTTTTTTGAGTTGTGAAATCAGCATCAAATCGATGCCGCCAACAATTCAGAATATCAGGAATATCGTTCTCAGCTACAGGTTGCCGCTTGTCATCCAGAGAAAAGCCATCATGCTCCATATCGTAGAACCAAATGCGGTCAGTCGTTCCCCCGCGAGTAAAAAGCAGCACCGCCGTAGACACACCCGCATAAGGTTTAAACACACCGCTTGGCATCGACACCACCCCATCAAGGCGATTTTCTTCGATAATCTTCTTGCGAATTTCAACATGCGCCTTACTGGAACCAAACAGCACCCCATCCGGGACAATTACCGCACATCTGCCACCCATATCCAAGACGCGCAGAATTAGGTGCAAAAATAGCAATTCTGATTTTTTACTTTTACCCGCCAAAGTCGGATGAGCATCACCCGGATCAACTGCTCCCTTAAAAGGCGGATTCATCAATACTAAATCCAGGGTTTGTTTATCATCAAAATATTTAGAAAGGGTATCCTTATAAAAGAACCGGGGATGCTCAATGCCATGCAGCATCAAATTCATAGAACCGATGCGTAACATCGTCATTCCAGAATCATTATCGTATGCAGTCAAAGCCTGAGTTTGTAAAAATTCCGCCTCTTCAGGAGAGAGCATATCCCCAACTAGCTGCTTTTGTCCTTTGTCGTCATACAATATTTCTGGACTGGTGTGTTTTTCCAAAATATATTGATAAGCATTTACTGGAAACCCACAAGTACCCGCAGCTAAATCGCCAATTCTATCAGTGGGTTTAGGTTCCACCATTTCCACCATCATCTGGATAATATGGCGGGGTGTTCTGAACTGTCCATTTCTACCGGGAATACCCAGCTTTGATAATAAATACTCATACAAATCCCCCTGTATATCCTGATTTTGTTCCGAGATTTTCATCTCATCAATGGCTTTGCAGGCTTCAATTAATAGACTTGATTTATTAATTTTAAATTCCGCAGTTTGCATATACTGACTGAAGGAACTTTTATTTTTATTGGCTTCTTCCTGAATTTCCGAGTTATCTATTTCATTGGTTTCTTCCTGATTTTCAGGATTCCCCATTTCTTTCAACCAGGGGAAAACCTTATTTTTGATATGGCTTAAAGCATTATCAGCCTTCATCTGTGTCCAATGTCGCCAACGCATTTCTAGGGGGATTTGTGGCTGATAATTCTCTTGTTTACGGCGCTTGGCTTGGCGTTCTCTTAAATCTTCAGCTTCGTCTAAGCGTTTGAGGAAGAGTAGAAATGAGAATTGCTCGATAGCATCCATTGGATTGGATAAGCCACCAGTCCATAGCTTATCCCAGAGTTGATCTACTTTTGATTTTAGATTGGTGTCAGTGAGCATATTTTAATTAGTATCTTATTGTTGAAATTTATTCTCACAGTATTCTTTTAATGTATTAATAATCTGCTTACAAGTTTCAGATGATTCCTTAAAATAGTCAATATCAAGCCCTAAAAAATTAGTCTCATTAGATGAAAATTTTAATTGATTGCCTGTGTCTACTTTCTTAAGTTCTTCTATTTTATGATTATACTCCTGATTGCCAACCCATCCGCTATGTACGCCTGCATTACGCCGTAAACACATTTCACAATAAGTTAACTTTTCTAAACGGATTAGCTTTTCATCTTCTAAATATGAAACAAGATTATTAAGATATGCCAATGGTTTTCCATGCATTAAAGTCCTTACATGATTAGTAATTTGGCTATCTATTAATTCAACAATATTTTCATTTTCGCCTAATTCTAAAAAATTAAATACGTCATTGTAATTTATCGAAATTTTTTTACTTTCTACTTTTTCTGGATAAGCTTGTAAAATTAATAATAAAAATTGTGAAAAATAATCATCTAGAGTAGCTATTATAGTAATAAAAAATTGATGATAAATAAAAGTAAATAATTTCAAATTATACTCATTTTGTATAAAAAAATCATCAAAAGTTTCGATTCTGTTACCAAATTCGTCCATCAAATAATTAGGATCATTAAGATGACCAAATTCTTCTGGTATTAATTCACTTGCTTCCAATGCTATACTTTGCATTGAAAGTTTTTGAAATTGTTCCACCTCTTCACTGCTGTATTCGATCATCCTACGCTTATTTAAATTGCTTACAAACTCTTTAGTTACTATCTTCATATCTGATTCTGTTCTGCATATATTCTGCTCAATAAAGTAGCAAGATTGAGCTATAGCGTCTAAAATATTAGTTTTTTGCTCAGATAAAATTTGAATATTCTTAATTAATTCTTTTCGACGTAGATTCAATGTATCTTTCAATTGATTTTTAACCATGACAATAATTAAATAATTAAGCTGCTAACAGTTCTATAAACCCTAATAAATTATCAACCTCACCATCAGAAAATAGTTTTTCAACCGCATTCATCCCAAACCTTGCCAAAGTACCCTCATACAAATCAGCTACTTCTAACCTACGTTTTTGTAAAAATACACTCTGCACCGCCCGCAAGAAATTAATTTGATTGGCATTATACTGGCGTAGACTAATAAATTCATCAAACTGACGCTTAACTACTTCCTCATAATCAGGAATCGCATCTAATTCCAGCAGATACCTTAAAAATGCTAAAAAACTAGCCTTCTTCAACCCATAAGCTTTACGAATATTAGACTCCGAAAGCTGAATATTACCACCACCCAAACCTTGACGCAAAGTGCGCTCTAACTCAATCAGTTGCATATCCGTTACTGCTTCACCTTGGCGAATAGCGTTGATAGTAGAATGGTTCTCAATAATTGCTGTGATTTTTTCCTCAACTCTTTTTTTGTACTCCTCCACATATACTTGCTCACCACCCTCACCGACAGAGATGAAACCACGGGTTTCGACAAAATCAGGCAAGTCTAATTCTAAAAAAATACTGGGGCGTTGCCGTCGATTCTTCATCTGTTCAGCTAAAGCAGCAATCACCTGATTCAATTCAGCCGCCGTTGCATTTTTCAACCGAGACGACAGACACAACTTCACCGCACCTTGCTTTTGGGTGTCCTGATGCACAAAATCTGGTAAGCGACTTATATCTTCAGCAATGGATTGTAAAGTATTTGGTGTTGCCCCTTCCGTCTGAATTTCCATTTTCAAACGCTCAACCTTGCTAGTAAAGGTTGCTGCTGCTACATCTACCCCTGGAACAAACCGCAGCAGTGGAGCAACTTTTAGCCGGAGAAATTTCAATTTATTTTGAGTGATGTAACTCCAGAATGAATCTGTCCAAGCTTCCTCAATTTGATTCAGTTGCTTTTTAACAGTAAAAGCATCTGTGGGAATTTCTGTAATTTGTTGGCGCAAGCTGGCAATTACTGCTTGACAATCTGGTGATACTTGCTCAAACAAATACAACTCCAGTAAATCCAAGCGTGTGTTAAAAATCCTTTGGAGTACGGGAATAGTTTGCGCCACTGCTTCTTGTGGCTTCGCCTCAAATTCGTTTTCCCAAAAGTCGATAATCAAAAACTCTTGCTTGGTGCGATTTGGCAACCACTCCAAATGTCTACAAGCCTCTTGGCTGCGAGTTCCCCGTCCAATCATCTGCCAGAGTTTAATCTGGGACTGTACAGGTTTCATAAACACCAGATTCATTACCTCTGGTATGTCTACTCCGGTGTCTAACATATCCACAGAAATAGCAATTCGAGGCATATCTTCATGTTTGAATCTGCCTGTCAGCTTTCCCTTGTATTCAGTTTTGTGAGTAATTACCCGTACCAAATCCGAATACTGTGGATACATTTCTTCAAACACCTCACACAGCCGCAAAGCGTGATCTTGAGTCAGTGCAAAGACAATTGTCTTCGCTGGTAGTTGTCCAGACTCATCTTTATGACAAACATCCAGAATTTCTTCCCACTGCTTTCGCAGAGTATCTCTATTACTGACAGTCTTCTCTAAATCTGTACCTGAATAATCTAAATCATCAGGGTCAAGACCTTGTTCTATTAAAGCATTGCGGTCTTCTTCACTGAGAGTTGCCCCTTTAATTCCCTCTTTTTGAAATTTGGTCTGGGCTTGATATGGACTAAAGTCTACTAAATACTTCTCATTAACTGCTTTTTTATATTCGTAGAGAAATGTTGGCGTACCATCAAAGCGATGAAAGGTGTTAAAAGTATTACGATCAACAAAACTTGCTGGAGTCGCTGTCAGCCCTATCATCCGCCCATCAAAGTATTCCATTACCTCCTGAAAACGGTTAAAAATTGACCGATGGGCTTCATCAAAAATAATCAGGTCAAAAAAAGCTGGGGTAAATTGTTGATAACATCGTGCCAAAGTTTGTAGGGTTACAGTGTAAAGCCTTTTGGTTTTATCGATGTTGTGGGTGAAAATGCGATCGCACGGCTCATGAGGGATATGTGGCTTAAAACCATCGGTCAAAGCTTGGTCTACCAAATTATCACGGTCGGCAACAAATAATACCTTACGGCTTTGGTTCGCCTGGAGAAACAGGTCAATAATTGCCATTGTGGTGCGTGTCTTCCCTGTCCCCGTCGCCATGATCAACAAAGCGCGGCGCTGACCCTCATCAAATGTTTCACATACTCGCCGAATTGCCTCTTGTTGATAGCTTCTACCCGCGATTAGGGTATTAATTGGCACTACATTCAACGGAATTTTATTCTGGCGGATGTAGAGTAAATTTTCTAAATCTGCTGGCGAGAAGAAGCCAGCCACTTGTCTTTTAGCAGAATTTCCTACATCCCAAAAATAAAATTCTCGCCCATTCGTCATAAATGCAAAAGGGCGAAAATTTTGATGCTTCTCTATTTCTGTAACGTAATGCTCTACCTGTGTTTGAGCAATACGTGGATCGTGACTTTGTCGTTTGGCCTCAACTACAGCTATTACTTCACCATTAGCCTGATACAAGCAATAGTCAGTGATACCGTTCCAAGGTTCGGCATCATAGCCATCCACTGGAATCTCGAACCCTACCTGGTTGGGGTCTTTCAGGTTCCATCCTGCTAGTTCTAAAGCTGGGTCTATTAATTCGGTTCTGGTGAAGGCTTCGCTTGAGGACATCAAAGTATATTTTAGAACTTTACTTATATTAGTGTTCCCAAGTGCGATCGCCAAATAGAGCTACCTAGAAAAAGCTGTATATTTATTCCGGCGTCTTTATTTTTATAGATTTATCTTTCAAACCTTCTTCAACCATCTTTTTAGTGTCTAGTGACCAGTTTTTACCAGACTGTCCTCCCATGAGAGACCAGCGAATCCAACCTACAGAGGGTTTTTCAGGGTTGTACCACCCAGGATCGTCCATGTCTGGTTTGAATTTTTCAAAAAAATCCACCATTGTATTAATATCTTCAAGGGTCAGAGGTTTTTCGTGTGCGATCGCTTCAGCTAAAGTCAAATTTCTACCGCCGCCGAACTTTTTATGTAATGCAACTCCGCGTAATGCTGCCATACTTGCTATTGATGGCGCTATGAGTTTAAGTTCTCTGACTTCACTTTCGGCAGCTAATAGAGATAAATGGAACATTATAAGTTGAGCTTGAAAAAGTAATGTATTCATTTTTCTTAACCGTAATTTTGGAGGTTTAAAGGAAGCGTTAAATTTCTAACCTCTAAACTACCAAATGCTAGAAAGTATTAGCATTGTCTTATGTAAACTACTTGTAGGTGATGCAACCCTCTAGAATAAGTGTGACTTGCGGCAAGCTTATGCTTCCAAATTCGGTTTCCGGCAAAGTTATGCTTCTAATGGCTAAAATATGAATGCGATCGCCCAACGATAGAATAATTATCACAGCTTTGTTAACGGCAAAGTTATGCTTCCAATGGCGGCAAAGTTATCATTCCACTCACATGTTTATGTGACTTGAAGCAGAAGTTGGACAGGTTGTGCAACTTTAACTTCTAAATCAAGCAAGATTATGGGTTCTTGGCAACTTTTGGTGATCTCGGTTGGGGGAAGGCAGAGGGCAGAAGGCAGGAGGCAGAAGTCGGAAGGGTAGAAGTAATAAATTCAAGCTTTGAGTTTGTTTAAGCTAGCAACTAATATACTTTGCATTTCCTCGACCTCATTCAATAGGGGAGTGAAAAGGTTTTTGTCAGCTAAATCTACTTCTTTAGCAATGATTAATTGTGTATCGAGTTCTCTCAAAGAGCCTAAAGCAATATGTAAAAACTGTACATATTCTTGCTTTGAACGTCTTCCATATCCTTCGGCTATATTGGATGCTACAGATACAGAAGAACGTCGGATTTGGCTGGTTAAACCATACAATTCTGACTGAGGAAATAGGCGGGTAAATTTATAACAATTGATAGCAAGTTGAACCGCCCTTTGCCAGATAAACTGATTTCTATAACTCATATAATCAAGTGTAAATTGTCAAAGTTTTCTCCTCAAATAGCCAACAAAAACCGTCGCTCCAGTAAATCTATTTTGGCGCGACCATACATCTGCCGCTTTAACATTTTCAGTCGATTAATATGTCCTTCAACGGGGCCATTGCTGACTGACATAGTTACACCTGCTTTCACAGCATCGTAGTCAGACTCTAAACTAACAGCAAAGGAGCGCAACAAAGAAACAGAGCTGTTTTTAGCTGTGTTTAACCAAGCATCGAGCTGCTCAGGTAGACGTTGACGTACAAGAGATGCAAACTGTTGAGCTAGTTCAATAACTGATTTCAAATCAGAATGGGCTGTTTGTAGTTGAGCGATGATTTCACGCTCATTAGGCTGTATAAATTCTGGTCGTCGCAAGACTAAAGCTGTGACGCGACTGGGGGTGAGAGGACGATGGGAGGAAGAACTCACCCTGGGGGACGCGTTTTTCTTTGAACACTTTGCTGGCTCAAATCCGCGCAAGGTCTTGAGATAACGAGTGAAGCGAGCGACCGTGGCATAACCACCGATATAGCCGCAGGTGCGAATTTCTTCAAACAGTTCTTGGGTGTTGTGGTTCCCGCTATTCCAGCGACTGAGGAGGTAATCATGATAAGGGTTGAGAAGACTCAGACCGTGGTCGCTACGTTCACGACGTTCGGTAAAAGTTGAGCTACGCAAGTAATTGAATACGGTAGTTTTAGAAACTCCAAGGGATTGAGCGATTGCTAGTCCTGAGAGGCCAATAGTCCGCAGTCTCCAAACTTGCTCATGGATTTCCCTCCGTCTATCCCGTGCTTTGGCGGATTGAACCTTTCTTTTTAAAGATGTGTTTTGGGGAAACCTTGGCACAACTGGACTCTTATTAGTCTCAGCAATCATGGAAAGGTTATCGGGGAAAGGCAGAGAGCAGACGGCAGACGGCAGAATGTTGGTTTGAGGGTTTTCCTGTGCAGTCAATCCGTCTGTATTCTCTGCCAAAAAGGGTTTAACATCCCCAGACTCGTTTTGAATTTCAGTGGTCTGCAATTGGGTGGAGTATGTATCCTCATCCAATTCCCGAATGCCCTCAATTAGTGATGTTTCCACCTCTAAATGCACTTTAGTATCAGTACTAAATACTTGTTTTTCCACTTCTTTAAGTACTTTGGTATTCATACCAAAGACTTGATAGAGCGTTTGAGATAAGTTCTGCAATAAGTGAAAACGGTCTGCAACTTGAATAGCTTCTGGCGCGCCTTGACGAATACCACTTTCATAAGTTTTTGACCGATCTCGTGAGACGACTTTGACACCAGGGTGCGCTTTTAACCATTCTGTCAAGGTTTCAGCCTTTGCATCTTTTAGTAGAGCAATTGGTCGGCTGCGTTCGAGGTCAATTAGTGCTGTCCCGTAAGTTTTACATTTACGAAAGCAGAAGTCGTCTACCCCAAGAGTATGTGGCGTTACGATTGGTGGCAGTGGGATTGAGCGGACTAAATTTAACAGTGTGTTGCGAGAAACTTTTATCCCCCATTGCTGTAAGAGTCTTTCCCCTGCTGCACCACCATTAGCTAAACCAATCACACTCAGTCGTTGAGCTAAACGTAGAGTTCTTCTAGCCCAAGGTGTGGTTACATTGGTCAGCCTTTGTGTAAAAATGCGCCGTTTACACAACCTATTGATGCAAAAAAACTTCCTTACCCGTAACTGTAAGGTAATGCTGTAATCAGCCCAGGGTAAGTCTGCTAATAAGCGTTCATAGCGACTATGAATTTTTTGAGTTGGGTGGTTACAAACTGGACAGTTAACTACTCTACTGATTGCCGAAACAATCAAATTTATCTGAGTTTTTATTTTGTCAAGTTGGCAATTCTCAAGTCTCAGATTGCTTGAATCTGGTAATAGGTGAGTTAGCACCGACATAGAACTTGCTGAGGCTTATACCTCAAATGTTTGAAGGAGTGAAGTTTGAAGTATCTCGATTATATCTTTCTGACTTCTGCCTTCTGCCCTCTGCCCTCTGCCTTCCCCCAACCGAGATCACCAAAAGCTGACAAGAACCAGATTATGCTTAAAATCACAACTAGCTTCAGTTTCTTAAATACGCCCCCACATTAAGATGCGCTTGTAGGGAAAAAAGAACGGGCGCTCATCCTCTAACAACTCGAATAGCTTCTGCTGATAGCGTTCCACAAATCGCTCATAGGTTTGGGCATCCAATTGGGACTCATAAGCCGTTAGCAATGTCCCGCGATACCACTCTACTACGGCTTCTCGTGAGGGCAAGACATGCCCATAAATTTGCAGCTTGACTTCCTGGTTGACAAACCCCAATTTATAAAGCATTCGGGCGTATGTTTCTGGAGGAAGTACCTCTAAACGCCGCACATATCCTCTTAATTCTTGACTGAATTCCTGTGCAGTCTCAACTGCTATTTGATGCACTGGCTCATTATCCATCGTTGGTATTTGTACGGCAAGCTGCCCACCAGGTCGCAGTTTTGCCCGCAATTTCTCAAATAAAACCTCATGTCCCGTCAACCACTGCAATGCCGCATTAGAAAATACCACATCAAATTCTTCATCTCCTGGGTTTTCCTCAATCCGTCTTTGCTCAAACCGTAGTCCATTGCCTTGAAACTGACGCGCCTTTTCCAGCATTTTCTCAGAAGCATCTATCCCTAAAGTCTCCTGTGCTGCTAAGGTTTCATGCAGATATTTCGTTAACTTTCCAGTTCCACACCCTAAATCGAGAACTCGTAAGTTTTCTTGCCGATGTACCATGTCTACCAAGTCGTAGAATGGACGACTTCTTTCAGCTTGAAATCGTTCGTATAGTTCTGGATTCCATTTATCTAACATATTTTTACAATTAGTAATTCGTAATTTATAAAGCCCTATTTTCTGATGTAAGCGACAAAAAAACGATATCGTCAAAAATTGCGGGTTGAAATTTGCTTAAGATACGCCATAAGGTGTTGCAGCTACGCCCGTCGTAGACATCCCACCCAATTTACCATGCCCTATGACCAACTACTTTCGCTCTAATGTTGATGCAATGGCTAGCTATATTCCTGGTGAGCAGCCTCAACGTGGTACACAGATTATTAAACTTAACAGCAACGAGAATCCCTATCCTCCTTCTCCTGCGGCATTAGCTGTGCTACGAAATATTGATGGTGAGTGGTTGCGGCGGTATCCAGAACCTTTCGGGGGGGAGTTCCGGCAAGCTGCAAGTAAAGTGTTAGGAATTCCTAGTGATTGGATAATTGTCGGAAATGGCAGTGACGAATTGTTGAGTGTGGTGATTCGAGCCTGTGCTGAACCTGGGAAAAAGGTAGTTTATCCGATGCCTACTTACGTGCTATATCGCACATTAACAGAAATGCAAGCGGCGGAAATTATTGAGATTCCCTACAGCAAAGACTACAGCCTACCTTTGAAAGAATTAGTTGCTGCCGATGGGGCGGTGACATTTATTGCGTCGCCCAATAGTCCATCGGGGCATGTGGTGGCAACAAATCATTTGCGAAAATTAGCCAGCCAGTTATCTGGAGTTTTAGTGATTGATGAAGCATACATAGATTTTACCGAAGAGAATGCATTGGCTTTGGTTAAGGAATACGAAAACGTCATTGTGCTTCGGACACTATCTAAAGGGTACTCGTTGGCAGGATTGCGATTGGGCTTTGGGGTGGCGAATCCCAAACTGTTGCAGGGATTGTTTAAGGTTAAAGATAGCTATAACATTGATGCGATCGCTTGTGCAATTGGCACGGCTGCCATCACTGACCAAGCTTATAAAAATGCTTGTGTAGCCAAGATTAAAGCATCACGGACTAAGTTAGCAACAGACTTGAAACAATTAGGTTTTCATATCTGGGATTCTCAAGCTAACTTTTTGCTGGCACAGCCAAGAGAAGGAAACGCAGAATACCTTTATCAAAAACTCAAGGAACAGGGAATTTTAATCCGCTACTTCAAGCAGCCTGGATTAGATGATAAATTACGCATCACTGTTGGGACAGATGATCAAAATCAGGCTTTAGTAGAGGCATTAAGTAGGTGGGCGTAAATATTTGTCGTTGGGATAAGGCACGAAGCATGAGCCAGGAGTGGGAATTCTGACCGAAAAAGCGAATAGCGCAGTTCTTGTAGAGAGTGTCTTGATTCTGAATTCTGAATTCTGCATTCTTCTTCAATCACATTAACTTACAACACTTGAAAACTAAAGCTAAGACTTGCCCAATGATTCACATCCAAGCTATGTGAATCGGCTGTTGTCCCGTTCATCTCCGCTTTGAGGGCACTAGCGTTATGTAAGTCTTGTAGCAAAGCTTGTACAACGTCTAGGGAATTCAACAATGGGCTAATTGGCCCTTGTTCGGCTGTGGAATACTTGGTAGTGTTCAAGGCGGCGAGAGTTTCGCTAAAGGGGGCAGTACTAAAAATTAGTTGGTGTTCGCAAAAGCAAGCTGGCCCTGAAATCACCCATTCAGAAGCAGCATTAGTTTGGGGTAGAGTGAGGGTTTCACCTGGCGCAATGACGGCTTCTTTAAGCAGAGGTTTGGTGTCCGCAGCGTTTAGTTCTTGGGGGGTTTCCCAAGAATAGAAAGCGATCGCTGTATGATTATTAT
Organism: Nostoc sp. DedQUE09; assembly: GCF_034530915.1. Classification (NCBI taxonomy): domain Bacteria; kingdom Bacillati; phylum Cyanobacteriota; class Cyanophyceae; order Nostocales; family Nostocaceae; genus Nostoc; species Nostoc sp. DedQUE09. The sequence continues at coordinate 16,593 of NZ_JAVRCE010000031.1, read as the reverse complement.
TTAATCCCAGCAAGATTAAATATACTGGGCGATCGCTCTGGTTTTCTAGCCGATATTGCATTCGACTACCGATAGGCACAATCGGAGCGGGGAGTGATTTTTTTATCGAAGTTTCAGGTTTTAAAGTTCGTATTGTTTCACGCTGCATCACTACCTGTGGTGATATACCACTAATTATTTCTAAAGTAGCCTTGAGAGCCAAGCGGGAAGAACCTTGATTTTCTGTAAGTCGCCATAACTTGGCTGCAAGCAGAGTTGAGAATTTTGGTGCTAACCTTTGCACTGTTAATTTCACTGCTTCTCCTACTTCTCCAGTGGTATTGAGAATTACCTCGCCACCAAGAGAAAATAGACCATAACGACTGGGAATTTCCTGTAGTTTGGCAAATAAATAATCAGCTGGTTTTTCCCCTACGACTACGGTGGAGACATGGGGAAAGGCAGCGAAGGCACTTGTGGCGTCTACCCGCTCAATTCTTTCCAATCCAGTATCCAAAGCAATTATTAAATGAATATTTCGGGCTAAAACCCGGACAGCTTCTTGGACAAGTTGCCCAACTTGTAGGGGATTTGCACCTTCAATTTGGGAAATTTGCGCTTTTGCTGTTAGCCCAGTCCGCGATCGCAATACTAATTCTTCTGTTGTTGTTGCCAGGGTAAATCGAGAATTAACTCCGTAGTATAGCAGCACTTGTGGCGGTAATCCTGCTAACCACAACTGGACTGTTTTGCCGTCTTGTTCAATCGCTGTCACCGCGCCTTCTGCACCAATAATACTGTCTGACGGTAGAGACGTTAAATGTTGATTTTTTTGACTACCTAATAACGCTGCTTGCTGTTTACTACCCAATTTGGATAGAGAATTTTCCATATAAGAGAGAGCGACTTGAATTCTGGTAGTTGGGGTGAATTCCCACAAATACTGCGTCAAGGCGTAGGTAAATAACCCAGCACTAAAACCAGAAAAGAGTTCTTCCCTAGCAGACTGCTTTGGATTTGAGGTAGCTGCTAAGACGATTGGAGTGCTGGGTAACTTTTGAGTTTTAAGTTGTTGAAGAAAGTCGAGTTCTTCTGCTGCTAGCTTTGTTTCTAATGATTCCTGAAGGGCGCGACTTTTTAATCCTAATACTGGGGTTGGCGCATAATAGCTAGTATCTAATACTGCTGTGACTCGATCTGTAGGGAGCGATCGCAATAATAGCAGTAGAGTTTCTTCTAATATATAGTTGACTATTTTCTCGTCTTGCGATATGAAACTGGCATTAGTTGGCACCAAAGCGTTTTGCATTGTCTCTAGTGATGTCTCTAATTTGACACGACTGCCATAACCGCTAAAGTGAAAGAGGACTACATCACTGGGTTTAGCTTGCTTACCCAGATGATCCAAAAAAGCCGCCTCAATGAATTCCCTACTAGCTTGTTCCTCAGTTAAAGTTAGGATATCTGACCCTTGGAAACCAAAGCGATGAATCAAAAGTTCTCTTTGTAGTTCCACATCCGTCAAACAACCACTGAGGGCTGGAATTTTTGGGTATTGGTTAATACCTATTAACAATGCCAACTTGCGCGGACTGGGTTGTGCCAAAGCCTGATAATAGCGATTTCCTAAAGGCAACCACTCAGCTTCAGCGATCCCCAATACCGCGAGTATTGAGCCAATTCTCTCTAAAAACGCGCGACGTTTCATAATTAGTTATCAGCCCTCAGCTATTCAGTTAGCAGCTTACAGGGCTGAACTCTGTATTGTAAAGTTACAAAAGTGTGGAGAGCAGGGGGCAGGGGAGCAGGGGAGCAGGGGAGCAGGGGGAGAATTCGTAACTCCTAACTCGTAACTCTTAACTCCTCACTCAGCACTCAGTACTCAGCACTCAGCACTGTTTTACCAATACCCTAAGCCGTTACTTCTATCCGCATTGCCCGTGCCAACTCTGCTGCTACCTCTGGACGAGAAAATTCTGGTGGAGGTAATTCACCGCGCCGCAGCATTTCTCTAACTTTTGTCCCTGATAGGTGAATGCGTTCTTCTGGCCTGCTGGGACTGGTTTTAGATGTTGCCATCTGCTTAGTGCGCGTGCAGTAAAAAGCGTGTTCAAATTTCATCGGCACAATGCCTAATTCACTTGGCTCAAATTCATCAAAGATGTACTGAGCGTCGTAAGTGCCGTAATAGTCACCGACACCAGCATGATCCCGCCCGACGATAAAGTGAGTACAGCCGTAGTTTTTGCGGACTAAAGCATGGAATATAGCCTCACGAGGCCCAGCATAGCGCATTGCGGCTGGATTGATTGCCAGAGCTACCCGCTCTAAGGGGTAGTAATGTTCCAGCAAAATTTCATAGCAACGCATCCGCACATCAGCAGCGATATCATCTTCTTTTGTCGCCCCAACTAATGGGTGCAAAAATAAACCATCAACAATTTCTAAAGCGCACTTTTGAATATATTCATGGGCGCGGTGAATGGGGTTGCGAGTTTGAAAGCCGACGATGGTTTTCCAACCCTTGTCTTTAAATAGTTGCCGTGAGGCAGCTGGATCGATTTGATAAGTGGGAAACTGGGGATGAGGTTCGCGTTGTAACAACCAAATATCACCCGCCAGATGTACAGTACCTTGGTTATAGAGTACCTGCACACCAGGATGTTTGACATCATCAGTGCGGTAGACTTTTATTGCTTCGCGGGTTTTGTCATAGTTATACTTTTGCGTGAGTTGCAAAACTCCGATAAATTCGCCTCTGGAGTTATCCAGACGGATTAAGCCGCCTTCTTGTAACGGGGAAGCTACTTCTTCGCTTACCGATAGTGTAATCGGGATTGACCACACAAGACCGTTAGCTAGTCGCATTTCTGTAACAGTGCGATCGTAGTCTTCTTGGTTCATAAAACCCGTCAGTGGACTAAAAGCACCGATCGCAATCATTTCTAGATCGGAAACGGCGCGAGCGTCAAGTTGTACTCGCGGCAAAAAGTCAGCTTTTGAGAGAAACTCTGCTCTTTGTTCTGGTGTGGCGATACGGTTAACCAACTGTCCACCGTGCGGGGCTATGGCATCTGGATTTTGACTCAACGTAATCCCCTCTTTGTATTAACTGTTATTGTTTCAGATTATGTACTAACTTATCAAATGCTGGTACGTAGAGAAAAAGAGTTTAGGGAATGGAGGAAAATTTTGCAACTAGCCTGTAAGCGAGCTGATTAGGTTACTCTAAAGCTAATCCGGCCTCAATCAGAATATGTTCCTTTATAAGGAAAATGCTTATGACTGCTGTACCCCCCGTTGTTAAACCTGTTAGCCAAATGCGGCTAGCGCCTGATAGTACAGTGTCTATTCAAGATGTCAGCTGGGAAGAATTTGAGTCGATCTTGCAAGAACTGGGGGAAAAGCGATCACTACGAGTTGCTTACAGCAAGTCTACGTTGGAAATTATGGTTCCTCTATCCGAACATGAAAAATCAAAGGACTTAATTTCGGATATTGTAAAAATCTTGTTGAAGATCGCAGGGAAAAGTTATGAACCCTTTGGTTCAACCACCTTCAAGCGGGAAAATACAGCAGGGGTAGAACCAGATGCTTGTTTCTACATCCAGAATTACCAAAGAATGATTGGTCGTCGCAAACTCGAACCAAACGATCCGCCTCCTGATTTGGCAATTGAAACAGATGTGACATCAAAAACAACTCTTGATGCTTATGAAGCGATCGCTGTTCCAGAACTATGGATTTACGATAGTAAAAAGCTGAGGATTTATCTACTTAGGGATGGACATTACATCGAATCCGATCGCAGTCCTAATTTTCCAAATATCCCTGTAACTCAAATTATTGCCGCTATAGTTGAACGAGCTTGGCAAGTAGGAACCGTACAAGCTTTGGAGGAGTTTGAAGGGGCAATTAACAAAAGTATTTCTTGATTAATTTCTAATATTGCATCAAGTATGTTTGACCCGATAGAGTACGCTGATGAACGAATGGACTCAAAACAAGAAAATGAGTTACTGAAATGGCTTCATCAACTTGATGACGAGCAGAAATTTACCTTTGTTTGGCGCGTGCTAAGTGCAAATGCTTGGAAAGGATGCGAATTAGCCAAGCGTTCGCAACTCAAGCCCATTTTTTTAGAAGTGATTCTCGAAAAAGGACTTGTTTACGGTGATGCAAGTTCAGTAAAGTGGTGGATTAAAGCAGTTTTACCAGGTTTAGGTCATAGACGAGTACTTGAGATTATCAAAGCTCATATAAACATTGCTCCATTGTCTGTATATAAAACCCTGTATTGGCTACCTTGGTTATACGATAACCAATCGAAACAAATTAAAAATGAGATCCTGGTGCTTGAAATAGAATTCAGTAAAAAATATCCAAACTATCGACCCCTTAGAAGTGTAGGTACTCATGCTTAACAGTTGATTGTACAATTGCTGGCAGCGTGCGATCGCTTGTTAAAATTCGTTGCTGCAATTTGATACTGATATGTCAATAAATGGCAATTTTTGCCATGATATGTTCGAGTAAAAATTAGAAAAGTAATACTAGTGAAAAGTATCAATATAGGATCTCTACCTGACGCTATGTGAGCTTATGTAAAGAAAAAGGTTTGCAAATGCAGGCAGAAGTTCGCGGATTAAAAACAGAAAATCATCGCATTTTGGATATCTTGCAAAATCCCAATACCGAAGATGATTCTTCGACATAATTAAAGAGACATTGGATTGCAACGTCTCTACATCAGCGATTAATTGTTAAGTAAACTGTTCAATTATTCCGCCACCTAACACTTTCTCGCCGTCGTACCACACCGCCGCTTGTCCGGGGGTAATGCTGAATTGGGGTTCATCAAACACCAAACGCACACGGGAGTTTTCTAACGGAATCACCGTCACTGGTGTAGCCGTTGAACGATAGCGAATTTGCACTTCGGCATGAATTGGGGTGGATGGTTCAGCAATGGAAACCCAATTTACCCGTCCGATAGTGCATTCTGGTTGAGTTACCTTGGTGCGATCGCCTACTACTACTTTATTATTTTTCGCATCTAATTCAATCACATACAACGGTTCAGCAGCAGCAATTCCCAAGCCTTTGCGCTGGCCAATAGTGTAGTGATGGACACCATCATGCTGACCCAAAACTTTGCCTGTAGTATCGACAATATCGCCTGTTTTGGGAGCTAAATATTTATCCAAAAATGCCCGCATGGAACCGTTACTTTCCACTAAGCATAAGTCTTGACTTTCTGGCTTGTCAGCAGTTTTCAGTCCGTATTCAGTTGCAATCCGGCGCGTCTCAGTTTTTTCTAGTTCACCCAGAGGAAATATAGTTGCTGCAAGTAAATCTTGAGACAAATCATAGAGAAAGTATGATTGGTCTTTGTTACGGTCAACAGCCCTTAATAATTGGTAACGTCCAGTTGATTCGTCATAGCTAATGCGGGCATAATGACCAGTGGCAATGCGATCGCATCCCAATTCTTCACGAGCATACTGCACCATTGGCCCAAACTTCACCGTTTTATTGCATTGGGAGCAAGGCAAAGGTGTAATCCCTGCACTGTAACCAGTCACCAGGTAATCGACAATATGCGTCTGAAAGACATCCCGAATATCTACAACCTGATGGGGAACGCCCAGTTGTTCACAGAGTTCAGCCGCGTCGATCATACCTTCAGAGCAACATTGACCTTTGCCTTTCATTAGCCAAAGAGTCAAACCAATCACTTCATAGCCCTGATGGTGCAGGATAGCTGCGGCGGTGGAACTGTCAACGCCACCAGAAAGACCAACGACGACTTTTTTCATACAAAGCACGACACGATAGCTGCGTGGTTGTCCAATTGTAGCATATACTCTTCAAAGCCTTGCTACTAAAGCACTTCAGTTTTCAAGTCTTTGAATTAGCGTCGGCGTAGCCCATCCTAGACATCGCTATTCACTCCTTCATCTAAGATTAATTACAGATGTATTTTTTGCCACGCAGATGAGGTAACTTTACGTTAACGCTATATAGTTGCTACAACGGTGAACTAATTAGTTCCTGATGGAAATTACCTAAAAAATACTGTGACTACTTTCTAACTATTATGTCGAGAGGAATATCAAGTAAATTTATCCCATTTCAGATGTGGCGCCGAAGTTCTGAGGGTTGGAAGCCTACGATCAGACTTCTTTTTTTGCTAGTAGGAGGATGGTTAGTACTGATTCCCGACTCTACCCCAGCGCAAGCACAAATTTCCAACAGCAACGTGCTACTGGCTCAAGAAACTGGTGAGATTTTACCGCCAATTCCTTTTGGTCAACAGCCATCACCGCAGTTACAACCAAGTCAAGCAGAGGACTTCAATCAACCGGAAGTGAACTTTCAGCCCACCCAACCAGTACAAGACACTCAATTTGAGCAGAATTTTCAGCCTTCCCAGCCATTACAGAACAATCAATTTGAGCAGAATTTTCAGCCTTCTCAACCATTACCGAACAATCAATTTGAGCAGAACTTTCAGCCCTCTCAACGTTCACAGTTTAGTCAATATAACCAGAACTTTGAGCGCTATTTAGTTTATGTTGATGGTAGTGATTTCCAAACACTACAAGCCATACGTCAGATTGAACCCAGTGCTTACATTCGCCAGTTCCAAGGTCGGACTGTAATTCAGTCAGGAGTTTTTAACAGAGTAGCCAACGCCCAACAACGGGTGAATGAGCTACAGTCACTAGGCATATATAACGCCCGAATTATCAGCTTTGGTAACGGACAGGAAATAAATGCAGACAATGGCAACTATAACTATAGAGACGATCGCAATAATATAAATGCTAATAGGCGAGTCTCTAGATATTATGTCGCCATTCCCACCACTTCCGAACAGTTACCTGCGATCGCAGCACAAGTTAGGCAGAATCTAGGCGGATTGACCCAAGATTTAGGACGATCTGGCGGAGTCCTCGAAAGAACGCAACCACGGGGTCCACACGTAGCAGTCGGGCCTTTCCCCAATCGATTCCAAGCTGAGGAATGGAACAAGTATATGCGAAAGCTCGGATACGGTAATGCCAGGGTTTACTACGGAAAGTGAATTAGTGGGGAGTTAGGAGTGAGATAGGGAGTACACCAACGGCAAGGTGCCTAATGTAAGTATCATAGAATTTTAGGCAAATCAGTTGTAAATCATGCTACAGCTATAAGCCAAAATTTTTATAGGGACTCACACAAGTACAGTCAAAATGGATATAAAGAATGGCTTCGTTGGCGCTGTTGGCAACACCCCTTTAATTCGCTTAAACAGTTTTAGCGAAGAAACAGGGTGTGAAATCCTTGCAAAAGCAGAATTTCTCAATCCTGGGGGTTCTGTCAAAGACCGCGCCGCACTTTACATCATCGAAGATGCAGAAAAGAAAGGTCTACTCAAACCTGGTGGTACCGTTGTAGAAGGAACTGCTGGTAATACTGGCATTGGACTAGCACATATTTGCAACGCCAAAGGCTACAAATGCCTAATTATTATTCCCGATACCCAGTCACAAGAAAAGATAGACGCGCTGACAGCACTAGGAGCAGAAGTTCGTCCCGTCCCCGCCGTACCCTACAAAGACCCAAACAACTACGTCAAGCTATCTGGCAGAGTCGCAGCTGAGTTGGAAAATGCCATTTGGGCAAATCAGTTTGATAATTTAGCCAACCGCCTCGCCCACTACGAAACCACAGGGCCGGAAATTTGGACGCAGACAGATGGTAAAATAGATGTATGGACAACTGCAACAGGTACTGGTGGTACTTATGCTGGTGTAGCATTGTACTTAAAAGAACAAAATCCAGCAATTAAATGTGTTGTTGCCGATCCGCTGGGTAGTGGACTTTATAGCTATGTCAAAACTGGCGAAATCAACATAGAAGGAAATTCAATCACTGAAGGCATCGGTAACGGTCGTGTCACAGCCAATATGGAAGGCGCACCTGCTGATGATGCCATCCAAATCGATGATCAAGAAGCTTTGCGAGTAGTTTACCAACTGCTGAGGAAAGATGGTTTGTTAATGGGCGGCTCAACGGGTATTAATGTTGGGGCAGCTGTTGCCTTAGCGAAGCAATTAGGACCAGGACACACCATCGTCACCATCTTGTGTGATAGTGGTTCCCGGTATCAATCGCGGATATTCAACTCTGAATGGCTAGCCTCAAAAGGACTTGCAATAGATTAGTCATTAGTCATTAGTCATTGGTCATTAGCTTCCAACTTCTGACTTTTGGCAAATGACAAATGACAAATGACAAAGAACAAATGACCAACATCATTCAACCACCAGACTTCTCAAAAATAGATCGGGACTCTGTTCCTAAATGTGTGCGAGTCTGTCAAAATCGTACTTGTAAAAAGCAAGGTGCAACTAAGGTTTTAGCAGCTTTTACAGCTTTGCCAATCCCTGGTGTAACTGTAACGGCTAGCAGCTGTTTGGGACAATGTGGTAATGGGCCAATGGTGCTGATATTACCCGATATGGTCTGGTATAGCGGTGTGCAACCGGATGAAGTATCTCTACTGATAGAAAATCATTTGCTAGGTGGTCAAAGAGTCAAACAGATGCTTTATTATCGGTTTCATCCCCAGAAATCAAGCTAATTAAAAATATCAAGGTCTGCAATCTTGTTGACTGAAGTGAGGCATCCAATGAATATCCAGCAGCTGCGTCAATCCTTAAAACAAAAGTGGCTTATTTACTACAAGCAAAATACTTCCTGGCTGGTCAAAATGCGAATTTGGGCCACTTACGATGGTCTGCGCCGTCCTTTGTCCGGTTTTATTTTGGCAACACTGTCTGTTTTAGAACCCCAGTTTGATGAAATACTTGCTTTTATGTTGGAGCTGAATAACGATCCAGATAAAATAGTCGCCGCTTTAGGTCTTAACTTTAATCCTGATCAAGAGTTACGTTTAATAAAATCAGAGCATTCTATGGCTACAAGCCAAGTTGAAAGCGAGTTGGCAGATGAGAAGCATTCTGAGGATAAACATCTGTCATCGGTTGTAAGTGCCAGCAAGATTGCCTCTCATTCTCTTGCCAATACTCTAGATTCCAACTTGTCACGCGCCGATGAACTTATGCCATCGATTACAGCTACTACTGAAGTAGTTCGCACACGCAAACCGGAGTTGGTAGTAGCTGCAACTAAAATTGCTCCAGACACTCCGGTAAAAACGCCATCCTCTGGTTTGCCAAGAGAATATCAACCAGTACGCTGGCACTCTGGCCAGTTACCTTCACGAGGATCGGCGACAATGACCAGTGAGGTTAACAGCAAAGCCAAAACTATGCCATCTGTGGCATTAGCTACTGAGGTTAAAAGCAACGCACCACCTGCCCGAATCCCTGTGGGCGCATCATTGGCAATTACCACTGAGATTAATAGTAATGGTAAACCAGGGCGATCGCTAGCAATTACTACTGAAGTTAAAAACAACGGCAAAGAACCGAATATTCAACCACAAGAGGTTAAAAGCAAAGTGAATTTACCAACCACAAATGCCCGTAGTATAGCTTCTTGGGTAGATGAATTTTGTTACGGTGCTAGGGAGAAAGAGAAAGATATTTTTATTTGAACTACTTACGGATATTCGTGAGAAACAAACGGGATTTCTATGACTTCACCCTCAGTTTCTCCCACTTTGACTTTTAAACCTACACCACCAGCTTTGGTGCGAATGTAACCTAGTCCAAAGTAACCATCGGCAGTTTGGGTGTAACTGGTAAGTTTGCCGACCTTTTCATCTCCAACTGCGATCGCACTTCCAACTTCCACAGGGGCGCTGAGGCGAACACCAAGCAGGTGTTGTTTTACACCTTTATATGTGTTTAACCGCGCAATAGTTTCTTGCCCAATATAGCAACCTTTAGTAAAAGAAATTGTTTGCCACAAACCAACTTCCAGAGGATTGTAATCATCTGTGAGTTCTGCATCTGGGGCGGGGCGGCCTTGTAAGATTCGCAAAGCATCCCAAGCGCGATCGCTCATTTCTACCGCTCCTGCTTCTAACAGTTTGTTCCACACTGTTTCTTTGTCAGTATAAGGGAAAGTTAAGGTGTATCCAGGCGCAGCTAACCCGCTACCTACAGCAATCCGCACTCCCTCAGCCGGAGCGATTGTGTATACTTGGTGACTACCGTAAGGTTGTCCAATAAGTTCGCCAATACCCAACTTTTCTAAAACAGCGTCGCTTCCTGGGCCAATGAGGCTGAAGGTATTGGTGTATTGTGTAATATCAGATAATTCCACCTTGTCGGCATAGAAAATATATTTATCCAGCCATTCCATCAAAAACTGGCGACGGTTAGGTGAAACCAGCAAGATGACTGCATCTTCTCTAACGTAGGCGGTTACTAAATCAATTGTTCTGGCTGTGGAAGTGACAAAAACCGTATCACAACCTTGTCCTGGCTTGAGTATTTGGAAATTATTAGTACTTTGGTTGTGTAAGAAATTCAAGCGATCGTCGCCAGCTACTTTAATCCGTCCCCAAGCGGTGCGATCGCAGATTGCAACCCCAACTCTGGCGGCTTGGATAGCTGCTGCGTCTTTATCGTCAAGTGTAGATGTTGGCATAGCGATGAGAAGTTGCCCTGTTTCAATGTTGTCGCACTGGAAATCTTAGCAAATAAGCGTTTGCGGCTTCAATCTACCTCCGGTTTTCTTCTAGCGTTAATCAAAATCTTATCAACATCGCGATTTTGTGAAGAATATTAAAGCTGTGGTTAGCAAAATCATTATTTTGTTCATGAAAATCGTGATTTTGTAAAAAACATTTAAGCTGTGGTTAGTAAAATCATTCTTTTGTTAATGAAAATCGTTATTTTGTGGAAAATATTAAAGCTGTCGCGACTTACTTAACTTTAGCAAGGCTTGAAGTGATATATCTCGATTATCTGCAACTTTTTCGAGCGATCGCAATGTATCTGTTGGTATCTTTATTGATACTGTTTCTGTCGCACGGGGTCTTAAGTGTATTTCTAGTTTTTCAAGATTCTTCATATAGCTTTCTTTGAATGCGAGTACCTGGATGATTAGTTAATTAGGATGGGGTGCGATCGCCTTTAGTATGGCAGTGCAATCACTGAGGCAAGTATTTTCATTAGTAATTTAAGCTGTACGTGCTTTAGCTAAACTTTCCCTCACATAATTAATTATGTCCTCTGAACAGTTTCAAGCAGCACACAACAGCATATACAACACTGGCACACGTCTTTTACAGTACCTTCAAGAAATTCGCCAAGGCCGCCTCAGCGAAGGAGACGATACCAAAGGTTTGCAGAATGTCGAAGATGAGATCAACAAAGCCCTACACGCATTGAAAGAGCAAAAGTATCAGGTAGCTGTGATTGCAGCAATGAAGGCTGGCAAGAGTACCTTTTTGAATGCCGTGATTGGCGCTGATGTTCTGGCAAGTGAATCAGAAGCCTGTACAGTCTGCCGTACTGATATCCGACCAATTGACGCTAGCGCTACGCCAAGACTGTTGGAGTATCGACAGGGGCAAAAGAAACCTGTTGTTATTGCCGAAGGTGACTCTAGTGTGATTCGGCAAAAATTTTTAGATCACACTCACAAGCTTCGAGCTACAGCTAATCATGACAATACCACACGCTTTGAATTAGAGCATCCCATAGAAGCGATCAGCAAACTGTCATCACTAACTGGTTTTACCTTGGTTGACACTCCAGGCCCCAACGAGTGGGAATCCGCAGGCTTTAGCACAGTTGCACTCAAGCAAACAGCTTTGGAAGCGCTGCGAACATGTGATGCTATTTTGTTTGTTTTAGATTACTCATCTTTTAGGGACAATACTAATTCAGAGTTGCTTCAAGACTTGATAGCGCAGCGTGGAGAATTTCTTGCAAATAACACAGGAAAAATCTACTTCATTCTCAACAAAGTTGATCGAAAAGCAGAAGGAGATCGAGACATTAATGATGTAATAGCAGATTTGAAGCAGGCTTTGATAGGATTTGGCATTCCAGATCCCATAATTTACCCTACGAGTGCATGGCAAGGACTTTTAGCTAAATTAATCCAACAAGATACAGCCAGCGATAGCCATTTAAAGAATTTCAAAAGATTCTTTAGTGCTAAATATGCGATAGAGAATGAGGAAGGCGACTCTGTAACCCCTGCTCCAAAGAAAATTGCACTACGGGCTTTAAAAGATAGTTTTATTCCGACTATTGAAGAATCAGTGATTCAAACTGTAGTCCAAAACTCTGGGTGGAATCTTCTAAGTGATGTTTTGGCAAGTCTTATTAAGGCAGGTAAGTCCATTGAAGATACTCTGAACACACGGTTCATCGGCTGGGAGATGGAGATTGAAACCCTTAAACAAAAAGTAGAAGAGTACAGAAAACGTGCTATTTCGGCTAAAAGAAAGGTTGAAGATGTCAAGAACTCTGTAGAGCAACAAAAACAGAAGTTAATGAAGGGCTTTAGCAAAGGAATTAATATGTTTGCTGAGGGTGCTAAAACTAACATACAAGATGAAATTGATCAGATTGCTCACTCTAGGTCTGCTAAATCTCAAACAACAAAAATTCCAAATAACTCTCAAGAAATGGAAACACAAGAATTTAATACAGATAATTTGGGAGGAATTATAGAGGATTTTACTGAAGGTATACTTGAATTTTTTCCTGGTTTAAGAGGTTTAAGTAAAATATTTAGAGTAGGTGTTAAAGTTGGAGAATCTTTATTAAATTCTCTTACGAAATCTTTTCCTGAATATTTGAATAGCCAAGATTCTTATGTGGAGATAGAGCAAACTAAAATTGCTGATCCATATAAAATAAGAGTTAAGTCTAAAAAAGATGCTGAAACGATTAAACTCACAATTAATCAATTTTGCGCTCCGCATATTCAAAATTTATGGTTAGAAACGCAAGATAGGTTGGTTAGGGACGGAACAAAATTCCGAGAAGAATTAGTGCAAATAATCCAAAATGATATTCAAATGATATCAAATGAGTTATCTGATTATCTGGGACAAAGTTTAGAAATTGAGCTTAATATTAATAAAATTCAATTTCCTAAATTTAAATTTAAAGGTATTGACGCAGTAATTCAACATCAACAAGATGTCATTATTGGAAACAAATCAAAAAAGATAAGCGGGACTTGCTGTCAACCAGATTATTATGTTGATATTCCAATTCAAGGAAATGTTTACGACATTGACTTAAAAGAAACAGCAAGGTTAATTCAGCAAAAGATAGATGAGCAAGTTTTAAAAAACCAACACCTACTAGAGAAAGTTATTGATAAACAGGTATCGAAAGATTTCAGACATGCAGAACAGCAAATTAATGAATACATGAACAAGTTTCAAGAGCAGTTTGACAGCGTGTTGAGAGAACGCGAAACTAGAGAGACCGAAAAGGAGCAAATTCTTGCGACTGTTGAAACTCAGAAAGTAAAACTTAATGAATATTTGAGCGAATTGGCTCCTATTCAAGCATCTTTAAATAATTGGAAGCCAGTATAAACTATTAGGTAGGCGGCTAAGACAGGCTTAAAAAGCTCATTAACCCACGCACGCAGCTAGGTTTGGTTCGTATAGCCCCAGAATTCTATTTTGAGGGCTTTAACTCTCTGGCAATTTAGCAAACGCCTGCTCAACCAACTCCTTTGACTTAGCATCCAAACGCAGCCAATCCACTTCACCGAATTCATCGATTAAACTAGTATCAATATCAGCAACTTCGTTCTGTGGTGTGTATTCAAGAAAACACACTTCATAACACAGTTCCCACAAATCGATACTCGCTTCTTGCTGTTGACGCTGCAAACGTAGATGATATCCTGGATGGGGCATCGGCAGACGAGCCAGAGTTCCTCTGATTTCATCTGCTTCTTGGGGCGTTGCAGTTTCCATTGCTCGCAACAGTTCAGTCACCAATGCTTTGATTTCATCAGTGGTGCTAGGCGGCCAAATCAGGACATCATGGTAAGTTCCTGTCCAGGAAGATTCATCAAGCTGCTTGCGGATGTTGTCGATAACGCGAATGAAAGCAGGCTGCATGAGGATTTCAGCCTGCTGCCATGCAACTGGATTTGTTATTTTAGGTGGCATTGGTAATAAACAGGGGCACTAAAAGAAAAATAAACAGTCTGCGTTTATTAAAAAGCTGCGTTTTTAATCTAAATCTTTTCTCAAGATAGCGGATTTCATTGAAGAAAATTTGGAGATATTTATTACCAGCTGGAAAATTAGGTAATAACTCTGGGGAGTGAACATGATAGGCAAGCTACTAGACCATCGTTACCAAGTAATTCGAGTCCTCGCGATGGGAGGATTTGGTCAAACTTACATTGCCCAAGATACTAGGCGACCCGGCAATCCCATTTGCGTTGTTAAACACCTCAAACCCGGAACTGACCCCAGAGTTTTTGATACTGCTAAACGTCTGTTCAACAGCGAAGCCGAAACATTGGAAAAACTGGGCAATCATGACCAAATACCCAGGTTGCTAGCGTATTTTGACGAAAACCAAGAATTTTATCTAGTACAAGAATATATTGAAGGACATACCCTAGCTGAAGAACTGATACCTGGTAAGCGCTGGAGTGAAAGCCAGGTAGTTCAACTGTTGCAGGAAGTTCTAGAGATTCTCGAATTTGTCCATCGCCAAGGCGTGATTCACCGCGATATCAAACCGGATAATATCATCCGCCGCGCCTCAGATAATAAGTTAGTTTTAGTAGACTTTGGGGCAGTGAAGCAACTGCGTACACAACTAGTGACAGTGGGCGGACAAGCATCTGCTACAGTGGTTATCGGCACTCCTGGCTATATGCCCACAGAACAAGGGCAAGGTAAACCTCGTCCCAACAGCGATATCTATTCCCTTGGCATCATCGCCATTCAAGCATTAACAGGATTACAGCCAACAGAATTGCAAGAAGACCCGGAAACAGGGGAAATTATCTGGCGGCATTCAGTAACCGTAAATTATCGGCTGGCAGAAGTGTTGTCCAAGATGGTGCGTTATCACTTCAAAGACCGCTACCAAAACGCTACGGAAGCACTGCAAGCGTGTAAAGACGTGATTAATCCTGTACCTGCACTTTCCATACCTCAAGAAGCCGCCAAAAATCCCAGTTACCAAGTAGCCAAATCCCAGCCTCAAGTATCTCGGTTGCAAACTATTGCAGTAGCACCAGCAAATCCTGTCCCTGCTAAACCTGCGCGTAAAGACTCTAGTAAATCCGACCCCTGGCCGATATTAATTGGCATATTACTGGCAGGTGGTGCGGCTGCCTTGGTAGCGAATGTATATCCAAATGTGAAAAATTTAGCTTTAAATCTTACAGGTAAGGATACCGTCTTAGCAAATAAATGCTCGGCCGTTGTCGTCGGCAATTCTAATATCCGTTCTGAACCTAGTTCGATAAATTCTAATAATATTGTGCAAACTGTTGCGAATAACACCAATTTCGAGGTTACTGGCAAGCGGACAAAACGAGGTTGGATAGAAGTTAAGCTTAAATCTGGTGGTTCGGCTTGGGCACACTCGGATGTGATAACTAATAATCAGGAATGGGGTTCTTGCCTGCGTGAAAAGGGCATTGCAACTAGGATTGTAGATGATAGTAGCTTAATTGCGACTCGAACAATTCCCAAGGCAAAACCAAAATCTAAGGATGTAGTAAGTCCATTATCAGAAAAGCCGAAGGGGTCAACTGACGATGCTGGGAAATCAGAACGATCGCAGCCTAATGATAACAGTGCCAATATTATAGAACAAGCAAAAAAGAAGTATGATTCAGGGGATATAATTGGTGCGATCGCACTTTTAAGATCGGTTCCGGAAAATGCTGCTTCTGGTATCCAAGAAACAGGCAAAATGATTGACCAGTGGCAGGAAGATTGGGCGAAGGCGGAGGCATTATCTAATGAGATCAACAAAGCAATAGATGATGGTAAATGGGATAAAGTTTTAGATTATAGAAACCATCCAGAAAAATTGCCTAATACTCAATATTGGCGAAATAGAATAGAACCATTATTTAAACAAGCAGCCGAAAATCTAGCGAAACAGACACTAACTGAGCTAAAAAATCAAGGTAATCAGAAAAATACCCAACAGAAACTTCCTGATACTAACCAACCTCCAACCACAGAGAGTCCTAATAGCACAGAAACTCCTAAAACTGACTTTTAACAGTTATCAGTAAACACAGTTTATATTGTTCCCAGCCAGAAACTAGGAGGGAGCATATCACCTTTGCAAATATACCAGGCGATTTCCATTCGCCAGGGTAGGCGTGTTTTTACACTCATTGAGATGCTCCCAACCGGGAACAGCTAAATTAACGTGAGTTCGACAGACCTCTCCCTCCCAGCCTCCCTCTCCTAAAAAACGTTCGCGAAGCGTCTCCGTAAGGAGAGGGAAGAGTAACGAAAAAATAGGGTTTTTGCTCCCCTCTCCTTGTAGGCTACGGTGTACACACATCCTGGCAATTAAACCCAAACCTTGGATTTACCCCCCTTAATCCCCCCTTATAAAGCAGGGCTGTTTCATTCCCTAAAACAGGTAAAATTGCAAGTGTTGAGGGGAAAAA
>NZ_JAVRCE010000030.1:0-89120 GCF_034530915.1 Nostoc sp. DedQUE09 | reverse complement strand
GCACTCAGCACTCAGCACTCAGCACTCAGCACTCAGCACTCAACACTCAGCACTCAGCACTCAGCACTCAGCACTCAACACTCAGCACTCAGCACTCAGCACTCAGCACTCAGCACTCAGCACTCAGCACTCACCACTCAGCACTCAGCACTACTGGCGTCTCCCCTTCTCTACGAGACGCTACGCGAAGGGATAAGTTTTTCGATCAGCCGTTGTCTGCTTGGTGCTGGTGGTGTTGCTATTCGTAAAATTAGCTCTAACAACCAAGGGGCGAGGCGTTGACACAACACGGCTAAATGACTTTGCCATCCAACTAAAATTTCTGATGAATCATTTTGCATTCCGGTGACGAGTGCTTTAGCCACTTGCTGGGGAGTCATGGGGATTACCCAGCGAAATAACTTTAAGTCGCGCACCATGTCTGTGTCTGTCAAGGAAGGCAGTAATGCAATGACGCGAATATTGTGTTCAGCTAATTCTTGGCGCAAGGCTTGGGTAAATCCTAAGATGGCAAACTTGGTTGCTGAGTATGTCGCCATCGTTGGTGCTGCAACTTTCCCCATCAGGCTTGATACATTGACAATTGTCCCTTGTTTTTGGCTAGCCATGCGTCGAGCAATCAAACTAGTGAGGTTGTACATTCCTAACAAGTTCACCGAGAGTTCTTCTTGAACTTGGGGCATTTTAGATTGCAGAAATGAGCTTTGATATGCGACTCCCGCACAATTAACCAGCAGGTGAATCTGTCCATAATTTCGCCATAGTTGAGCAACAGCGATATTTACTTCAATTGTCTGCGTCAAATCTAAAGCCACGATCGCAGCTTCTGTACCCATAGCCTCGATTTCGTTGGCTACCTCCAATAACTTGCGGCGATCGCGTGCTACCAATATCATTCGCTTGATGCCTTGTTGCGCTAATTCGAGGGCGATCGCTCGTCCAATTCCACGCGAAGCCCCTGTAATTAGGGCAACTTTACCTTGAATCTCCATTAGTTTTATTCTCCAAAATTTAAGTCTTACCAAACTCCTCGTTATTGCCGATACACACAAGCAAAAGCTACTCACTTGTAGGCACAAAGTAAGACAAATAATCAATCACAATTGAAATCAAACTGAAACTAAGCCTTTAGTAATGAGACATTTCTTGGTTAATCTGCAATCCCTCATAGTTGTCTATATGAGGCAGAAATTTCTCGTTTTGAACCCGTCAAAGCCTAACACACTTGGCTGAATGGGTATAGCTCATAGATTTTATTTCTCCTAGATCCGAGCGTTCATCAGCATCGCTGTCATACACACGTTAGCAATTAAATCAAGCTATTGCAATATTCTTTAATAAGGATTTCTTAATACTTCTTAACGACAAATATATATATACAAAAGATTTTATTAAATAAGTTTTTATGAATCCCTCAGTACAAATATCTCACTTTCGTGACAAATAGCCCGATTTTAGGAAATTGTGATATCTAATTCATGGTTTAGAAACCAAAAAGACATATAGCATTTTGGCTGATAGTTGCAATAGTTGGAAGTCTCAACTAACTCATATAATTGCAACAGTATATTTACTGTTTTGTTGAAAAGAAAGGTTAATGGCTTTTATTTATTAGAAATAATCCAAAATACGCTAGATCGTTGTCTAAAACTATCTGTCAAGACTTTAGAATAAATAGTAATTTATTTAAATTTAGCTTTGAGTTCATCCAAGTAATGCTTGAGACTTGGCTCGTTCATAGCAAACTTAAATCATTCGCGAATAATAAGATCCCCAATTTCTTAGAAAATCGGGGATCTAACTGTAAGTCAATATAATTTCTAATTGATGATTCCGCCGAAAATCGCACTCCGTACATTTACGTAACTAGTTATTATTACCCCACAGTTAAATCGACTTACTCGCAGCAAAGATGGATATCAATACTGCTCGGTTAAGAATATTTGTAAGTTCGGTTGAGCGTAAGCGTTACCAAAAAACCAAGCAAAATGTTGAGTTTCGTTCCTTAGCCCAGAGCAGGACTTTTGATCTCAAGGTCTGAGCCGTCCCCCCTTACCAAGGCTGCGGTGTATACACAAGTCTAAAATAGTTTCTCACCTGCTTTTTCGCGTCAGTTTTACCCCACCCTAACCCTCCCCTTGCAAAGGGGAGGGAATTAGATTTCCGGCTTCCCCCTAATGCATCGGGGGGATTGAGGGGGGTAATTCGATTTGTATATATACCTAGCTTACCAAGGGGAGACTACAGGGGGGTTAAAACGATCTCAAATTCTCACGAATGATTTAGGACTGCTATATAAGCAACAGATACCTCGAAGTCGTGTTGAAGTACTCCAAAATCGTGTTGAGGTACTTCGAAGTCGTGTTGGGGTACTCCAAAATCGTGTTGAGGTACTCCAAAATCGTGTTGAGGTACTCCAAAATCGTGTTGGGGTACTCCAAAATCGTGTTGGGGTACTCCGAAGTCGTGTTGAAGTACTCCAAAATCGTGTTGAAGTACTCCGATGTCGTGTTGAGGTAGTTCAAACTTTGTCGCACCGCGTCGAGTACACAGGTGCATAGGCGTAGCAGCCCGCTGTAGCCATCGCTTTCATAAATCTCCACAAACAAAGCGATGTCTACGATGGTCACTAAGCTTGTCGTTCGCGGAGCGTCTCGTAGAGAAGTGCGGGCTACGCCTACGCTTGACTTTTAAAACAGTCGCTACACATTTCTATTTTTTAGCAAAACCTACGCAGTATTGACACCACTCTCTATTCCCCGTCTAAGTTGTAGTCTAAATACCTGAAAAATGCTAAAAAGCCTATCAGCTTAATTAAGGGGTTAAGAAGTCTAAATGGTTTCCTGGTTGGGCACGCAAGTCTTCCACAGTTCCCTGAATTTGTAATTTGCCTTGATTTAATAGCACAATCCAATCAGCACGGGCAATTACTCTAGGACGGTGACTAATCAGAATCGTAGTTTTGCCTTGGCGATGCAATAATAACTGATTCAAAACTTTAACTTCACTCACAGGATCTAGTCCAGCCGTTGATTCATCTAAAATTAAGACTGGTGGATCGTTGATGATGGCTCTTGCTATAGCCAATCTTTGCCGTTGTCCACCAGAAATATTTGACCCAAATTCACCTAATACAGTTTGATATTTTTCAGGTAGTTTACTAATAAAATCGTCCGCCTCAGCAATTTGGCAAGCGTTAACAATTTGCTCAAAAGTTACGTGAGGAGAACCTAAGCGAAAATTATCAATAATTGAGCGACTCCAAAAATGAGCCTCTTGCGGAACCAGAACAACTTGTTGCCGCAAGCAATCAAGGGCTAAATCTTGCAGGTTATAAATACCAATACGAATATTACCAGAATTAGGTGTATATAAACCTGCAATCAGTTTAGCAAGAGAACTTTTACCACAGCCGGATGTACCAATTAGAGCAATAACTTTACCGCCAGGAATAGTTAGGGAGAAATCTTGCAGTAACTCTAGCCTTCCAGGATAGTGAAAGTTGAGATTTGTGCAAATAATATCAGCCTTGCTAGGAATCTTCGTAAAAGGTTTTTTAGTATCGCCTTGATTTTCCGGTGTGGAATCGATAACTTCTGTTAAGCGCTGTGTGGCAGTTTTGGCACGAGTGAATTCATCTATAAAGTTGAGCATAGTACTAATGAATGACAAAAAATTACCATTCATTCCGTTAAATGCTAGCAGTTGACCGATGCTGAGTTCCTTGTTAATAACCAGAATGCTGCCGAAACCAATCAGACTAATGCTGCCAATACTAGAAACTAAACTAGAGAAAATACCGTTAATAATTCCAATCTGAACTGTGCGAAATGTTTGATTTGCTAAACGACCAAATCGGTTCTGAAATTCTTCCCAAAACTGGGGAGCTGCGGTAGTAGTTTTGAGTGTCAAGGCGCCTTTAAAGCTTTCAACTAGAACACCTTGATTTTCTGCATCTAAGACTAAGACACTTCTGATTTTTTGTTGAAGTGTAGGCAGAAAAACAATCGTAGACAAACTCATTATAATCGCAATAATCACACCAACTAAGGTAAGTTTCCAGCTATAGAACAGCATGAAACTTAAAGAAACTGCCGCAATCAATAATTGACTTGGTAAACTAATAATGGCTTGAGAAATTAATTGATTAATTTGTTGAATATCTTGCAATCTACTCACAATCTCGCCACTACGACGCGATTCATAGTAAGTCAAAGGCAACCGCAAGATTGTCCTAGCAAATTCTAGAATTAATCCTAACTCCAGCCGTTGGGCAAAATGGGCAATCAGGTTATATTGAACTAGTTTTAAACTACTTGACACAACATTCATCACCACAACGGCAACAATTACAGCAGCAAGAAGCTGGGTGTCACCTCGAACTAGTACATCATCCGTCAGAATTTGGAGCAGGATGGGAGAAGCTAATGAAAGCAGACCAATAATTAAAGCGCAGAGAAAAGCCTCGAATAGTATGTTTCCATAAGGCAATACACGCCGCACAAAGCGCCCAAATCCGTCAATCTTATCATCGGGTTGAGCATAAAAGCGAACCGAATCTGGCTCCAGCAAGAGCATCACCTTATCTGACCAAGCCTCCGTTAACTCTTTTTTAGAGACATAACGGATGTTAGCTGCTGGGTCGGCAACTATATATTTCTTGCCTTTTTGGCCATACAAAACAACCCAGTGGTAGCCTCTCCAGTGAATGATTGCTGGCAGTGGCGCTTGGTTCATCTTGTCTAATATTTCATTTGATGCTCTGACCGAGCGCGCATTGAAACCAAGTGCTTCGGCTCCCCGCCTCAGTCCTAACAATGTTGTTCCTAATTGACCAGTGCCTACCGCTTCCCGGATGTGATTTAGTGTAAAGTTGCGCTGATAATGTTTGGCAATGGAAGCAAGACAAGCCGCCCCACAATCTTCTTCACTATGTTGTGTAACAACTTGGTATTTCATTTCGCACTCCAGTATTTATATCGTGACAAAACCAAAAAAATAGCAGGGTCTTATCCCTGCATGGTTAAAAATTTAGCCCATAGTTTAGTCACATTATGGTTTTAATACTTAGACAGAATATCGTATTTTGATGCTCAGAGGGCTGTAACCAGCAACTTATATTAGTTATTTTGAATTCACTTTGTTAAATAAAAGCTGATACAAACTGTATTAATTTTTACTATCCTTACCTGTCTTTAAGATTGATCAAAGGTTATGGATATTGTGAGCGAAAAGCCTATGTAAAGTGTTATTGATAATTACCACTAGCAATTATCAATAACACTTTGTTAACTTTTTTAAAGAAAAGTAGATGGGTAGGAATAAACGTATGTTAAGATGACTGCCATAGAGAAACAGCTAATGGCTACCTAGGATTAAGTCGATTAGCAATTAAGCCGCACGCAAAATTAATTTAACCTGCGTCAACAGTGTAAATTAATTGAAACGTGAACTTTTATCCTGAGTAGAGACACGATTAACGTGTCTTTACGTTTATTATTTCCCTTCTACTGAACTTCATACAAGTTGCCTATTACCCTAGTCGTCGATAATAATGGTGTTGCTAGCAATTGCAGTTGGGTAAAAACCTTTTGCTTTAGCAATAGCAACTTGTTTTGCTACTACTACATTATTATTGGACACGTTAAAGAAGTAACCACCAGACAGATTGGCTTCTTCGTTAGTGCTTAATGCAGTAAACAATGTGCTTTCCATAGTTTTAGTTCTCACTTGATTGTTGGGTTTTAGATAACATCACACTGCATTCATCAATGCAATACAAGGCATTCATGAGTGCTTCTGTGCTGTTACGAACATTATATGGGTGAAACTAGTTTGATAAAACAACTATTTTCTTAAGAAATATATATTACAAGTTCTTTGCAAACATCCTACTTGGCTAATATTTATACTACTTTCACTATTTTATGAAAAAACCATGAGTTTTATTCTCTTTACAGAGATAAATCTTCTGGATTTAATTGTATGGCAAAAATATGTATGCGTAGAAAAATTTTTTCGAATAAATAATGTCTAATTTAATACAAAAATAACAAGGAAATTAACGTATTAATACTGTTAGTGAGGCACAAACCTTAAAGAAAGAGTATCAAATAAGTTAAATAGTATTTTGTTATACAAAATCATGAAAAAGCAAGTTTGGATAACTCTAAAAATTTTACTTGATTTTTAAATTCACGTATTATCACGTAAGTATTGTCTTTTTTTGATTTTGCTTATACAGAGACTATTTAAAATAGCATAAAAGATTGTGATAACAACGCTTTTAAACTAGCTTAACTACTTATTAATTAGAAGAGAAAAGAAAAGTTTTTCTGCCTATTATAGAAATTTTTACAAGTAAATAAAGAAAAGATAAAATTTTAAAAGGAAATTATAAAGATTTGGTCTTTTTACTAAAAGGCACTAATTGTTATATAGACTTAGGCTATGGATCACTTTTTAGCTATTGCTGATGCAGAAACCTCTAAGATAAGCGGCTTATCTTCTCCCAAGGGAAGAGGCTAAGAAGACTAAGCTTTCAGAGGATGTTTGAAAAGTCGTAAAATATACTAAAAAACCCTTTTCCAACCTCTCCCAAAAGGTAGAGAGGCTTGGAAATCCTCCCTTTTCTTCTAAAAAAGGGGGCTAGGGACGTTAGATATCTAAGGCTTGAATGTTAGCAATAATACTTTTCAAACAACCTCTCAGAGTGAGAAAGGAGGCTCCTAACTTTAAAAGACTCGTTCAATAAATATCTATATATATAGATGTAATGTCGCTCCGCATTTTCATAGTTGGTAGTGTACAAAGTTCATAACGATTACCTTCTTATACTAGCTAGCTATTTGCTAGATTGTTTGCACAATCAAAATATTTTTTAACTTATATGCTTATTGACCCACAACCAGACTTTCTCCGCCCAGTTGAAAGCGACGAATATCTTCCTCCAATTAGTAGTTGGACATGGCTGGGAGGGATATTTTTAATTGGAAGTGTTGGCGCTGCCTTCGGTCTTGCAAGTGTCATTCAATACAATATAGTCGTGAGAGCGGATGGTACTGTCCGTCCAACGGGAGAAATACGGTTAGTGCAAGCAGCAGTAGAGGGAACAGTTAGAAGCATTAGGGTAAAAGAAAATCAAGTTGTGAAAAGGGGAGATGAGATTGCACTGCTCTACGACGCCCAATTACAAAGTAAAAAAAGTCAAATTGCTGGAAATATCCGGCAGAATCATTTACAAAGAACCCAAATCGATGCACAACTAAGAGCGCTACAGAATCAAATCACAGCTGAATCCAATTCGATGGGACAGGCGATTATTTCCGCGCAAGCCGATCTAAGTCGTAATCAACGGGATTATGGAGACAAGCGAATTACCAGTAAGGCAGAAGTGGAAGAAGTAGAAGCTTCTGTGGAGTTAGCGAGGGAGGAACTGAAGCGATATCAGCAGTTAGCAAATACTGGAGCGATCGCAGCTTTACAGATTAAAGAAAAAGAACAAGCTTTTAAAGCAGCACTTGCCAGATTAGAAGGGATCAAAACTGGACTTAATCCCACTAGCGCCAATGTGGAGATCGCCCAAGAACGCATTGCCCAAGAACGGGCAAAGGGTCAGTCTATGCTTGCGGCATTGAACAAAGAAAGACAAGAACTTATTGGGCGTCAAGTAGAAATTCAAAATCAAATCAGCAGCGCTCAAGAAGAGCTAAAACAACTCTCAACAGAACTGCAAAAAACTGTAATTCAGGCTTCAGAGACAGGTACTATCCTGAAACTAGAATTAAGGAATCCTGGGCAAGTTGTTCGTGCTGGGGATGCGATCGCTCAAATTGCTCCTAGTAAGGGCCCTCTCGTCATCAAGGCCCGTGTTGCGGCTTCTGATATTAGCAAAGTACAGGTGTGTAAAGTCGTACAAGTAACAAAATGTTCAGAGGGGGAAGTACAAATGCGGCTTTCTGCCTATCCGTACCCAGATTACGGCATCCTCAAAGGAGCTGTTAGAGCCATAACCGCCGACGCTATTACATCTCAAGTTAACGGCAATCCAATTGCACCTTACTATGAGGTGACAATTGAGGCAGAAAGACCTTATTTAAAAAAGGACGATAAATCCTATCTTATTCAATCAGGGATGGAAGTTACAGCTGATATCATTTCCAAAAAAGAAACCGTA
Source organism: Nostoc sp. DedQUE09 (assembly GCF_034530915.1). Lineage (NCBI taxonomy): Bacteria > Bacillati > Cyanobacteriota > Cyanophyceae > Nostocales > Nostocaceae > Nostoc > Nostoc sp. DedQUE09. The sequence goes on along the minus strand of NZ_JAVRCE010000030.1, from coordinate 80,944 downwards.
ATGACATTTATTCTGAGAAAAGCAAGGCTGCTAACAGATTTGTAGGCTTTTTCTTGTATTCCACGCCATTGAGAACCACTCAGGATTTACGAATGTAAAACTAGCCCTCATCCCTCAACCCCTTCTCCCACACTTGGGAGAAGGGGAGTCAATTTTAAAGTTCATTTCAAAGTCCCTCTCCTTTGGGAGAGGAATTTAGGGCGAGGACTTTTGATCCCTCCAATCTCCCTGCAAAAACAACAGGGCTGTTTCATTGCCTCAAAGGTTGATAAGGGGTAGAAGTAGGTTGAGGATTTGATGGTTTGCGAGACTCGGAAGTTGACCCACTCCAAACTTGATTAAACTGAGCTACCGACAACGACTGTAAAATACTGAGATTAAGCGGCTCTTTGCTGATAAATGTAGCGTAGGAAGGCTGCAAATAAGAACGATATTCAGGACGGTTGAGGAGATGGGTTTCTAAAAAAGCGACGCTGAGAGCGTTGAGATAGGAATAAACAGCAGCACGATCGGGGCCCAGCAAGGCGGGTGGCACAGGTAAGACATCGTTTTCAGGAGTAGGTTCGGCGATCACTGAAAAGTGGGTGGCATTTTCGATCAAAGCCAAGTACTTATTAGAGCCAGAAAGCCAGGTAAAGGGGCGAATTTGCTCAAATACGGGTGGGGCGAAAATATCTTGACTACCTGTTACCAACATGACGGGAGTTTTAATTTGACTGATTCCCCCCTGACCTAAAACTGTGCTGTCAATGGGATTAATCGCAATGATGGCTTTGATGCGATCGTCTTTGAGTTCGTAATTTTTTGGAGGTAACTCAGTTGCTTGACACTGCAAGAAGAGCGACAAATTAAAGGATGAAGTATCGGGATTACAATCTTGCCTCAGTTGCTCAAAGTTAATATTGGCTCCTGCTAAAGTTAAAACAGTATAACCACCAAAGGATTGACCGATCGCCCCAACTTGCTGAAAATTCAGTTTTCCCTGGAGTGTGGGATCGGATTTATCTAAACGCTGGAGTTCATTGAGTAGATATTTGATATCCAAAGGTCGGTTGATAAATTCAGTTGCATCAGGCGGCCCTGCCAAACCTGCAAAATATTGTTGAAAGCGTTCGGCATTACTACCAGGGTGTTCCAGTACAGCAACGGCAAAACCATAAGATGCTAGATGTTCAGCCAGGTAGACGAAGGTAGAGCGATCTGAAGCCAGTCCATGAGAAATTACAATCAGAGGAAAGGGAGGCGAGAGTAATTCTCCAGCTTTTTGTGAACCTGCTTCTGGCAAATACATATCTACAGGTAGACGGCGTGAGCGAGAAATGTCATTCAACTCCAGGCTTTTTTTCTGCCAAGTGAATTTTCCTGGCGATCGCAAATCTGGTTTTTGAGAGAAATCAATATTGGAAGTGGCTGCTTGAGCGATCGATTCTTTTTGCAGAGAAGCAAAAACTTCATCTTTTCTTTTAATCAATTGCGACAAGTCATCGACTATCCTTAACCCCTCTGTGAAATTCACCCGTATAGTATCGCTAGGAAATTTCCGCAGTAAATTCACCACTGTTAACCCCTCTTTTTGATCGGCAGCAGACAAAATTAAAGAGGCACGTATGGCATAAAAGCCATTATTTCGAGACTCAGTGAGGAGTAATTTTCCCAGTTGTTGCACCAACTGCTCACCTATCGGTGAGTAGGTAACTTGAGATACTAATGTAGGAGTGACATTAAAGCGCTGCTGGAGTAGATCCCGCAGTTGAGCGAGTTGTTCAGGAGTCGCACGGCTAGCATAAAATGACAAATCTTGATCGATTTTGCCAACTTTCGCAAAGGTTTCCAGCGAATCCACCGATAAGGAAAATTCGCCGAAGGGAGGATAATAAAAGCTAATGCGTTCAGCCCCTAATCCGGGAGTAGCAGTCAAGAACGTAGATAGCAAACCTAAACCCAGATATCTCAAAAATTTTTTCATTAGAAAAACCCACTATCTAACCCTGCTTAAACTTGTTTAGGCAGGGAGGAAAGCGGGGCGGGATCTATAACCGCTTTCCTGTTGAATTGGTTTAGATATATCAAACAGGCTACAAGCACAATAAAGCAAGTACTTACCATAAATTTGACAGGAGCTTTGAACGAGCAAAATACATGAGTAGCAAATTTTTCAGTCAAACAGCATCAGTAGCGCGATAATAGATATAGAGATCAAAATTAAGTTATATGTCCTTTGCTTCCTGCGCCTGTTGTGTTGTCGTCCTCAACCAACAACAAGAGCAAAATATCTCCCACCAAAACCAGTGCCAGGATGTGCCAGTTAACCACAGTAAGAGCACGGTTAAAAGTTGTACTGTAATTGAAAATGGTCGGGTGGTCGTTAAACCCTTACAAGCACCACTCAATCAGACTTCCGAGTAACTTTCAGGAATTTTACGTCTTCAGTCTAAAGGTAAAACATCGTGGAAGCGATTGTAATCAATGTAGCGATGTCCATCAGGTGTGTGGTGAAAGATATCGACAAATTGATTGTTCCACAAAATCTCATTGGCACTATAGCTATGACGGGCATGGACAACCTGGGCAACTGTTTCATCAATGCCACTCAAAGAGACAATCAGTATAGTATTTGTCTGGGTTAACGATTCTGGTGTCATCCCATACAAAGGACTAAACTCATCAATGACATGCATCACTGACCAGCTTAAGGTGAAGCTAGGTGTTTGGTTCCTCACCAGTTTGAGATCGTGAAACCGACGCATGAACTGTCCTTCTAGGGTTACTTCGTCGCGCATCAAGTAGACTCGCATCTGCGCCTCCAGAATCATATTGCGACGCTGATTAGCGCTGCGAAATATCAGAGTCGGCATCGCATCATGAACTGTAATGACAGCAACACGGCTAAAGAGTACACGGGCTGTAGGTCGAGAGAATCGAGCAAAGGCTAGTCCCGTCATCACAGCAATTCCCACCAAACCGATCATTGCTTCAATAGTGACAATAATGTTGGCGTAAGTTGTTTTCGGATACATTGCCCCATAGCCAATAGATGCTAGGGTTTGCACGCTAAAGAAAAAGACATCTAAAAAAGAGCCAGGTCGGGCGTTGGCAATACAATCTCCTCCTATCAAGTAAGCTAGGGCAAAGAGAGCATTAATAGTTATATAGAAAGTACAAATTAGCAGCAGAAAGCCAGTCCAGGGAATCGTTAGCAGCAGATGATAGGGATCGCGCCAGTATGAATACCATGCACCCATACCTATAATCTCAAGTTTTCCATTTTGAACTTGAATCTTAATCGGTGAGATCAAACGCTGTCGTTTCTTGGGTGAAAGTCTCTTCAGTCGAAATTTCATTGCAAGTAGCCAAAAGAACGGCAACCACTTAGTATTGTAAATTAAGTTGCTTTAGAGACATTCACTCTAGACAGAATGGGACTAAGAAAAGCCCAAAGGCTTGTATCGCCTTGTTCCCAGTCTCCAGGCTGGGAATGTATTTAAAAGAGGCTCTGCCTCTTGTCAAGAAGATCGGAGGCGGAGCCTCCCAGAATGGGTTAAGAGCCTAGAAGCTGGGAACCAGTCATGAGTAAGGCTTTGATGTATTGCTTCCATTTGAGAAGCGCTATATTTTCAGGTAAATAGACCACGCGGTAGGGGCGCAACGCTTTCATACGTGTCCACTGAAGTTAAAGTGCTTATCCCACAAGCGTTTTACCCCACCCCCAACCCCTCCCCTTACCAAGGGGAGGGGCGGTTTTAGCTTTAGACAAAACCGGGGTGGGGTGACGCGGATCATGATGGTAACTGAGTGAACTCAATATCACATCTTTATAAGGGTTTTACGTTAAGTTGACACCAATGAACGCCTTGCACCCCTACGACGGGTGTGTTTCAAATACATGAAAACTGCTGTAAATTAGCAAAAAAATAGGGTGTGCAATGCCCACCCTACTAATTTATCTGCTAGAAACTTATTAAAAACTTGTTGTTATGGCTTTAGTGATTGACCTTTAGAACAGCGGTCAAACCACTCCTGGTATTTTTTCTGGTGCGACTCATCTTCAACAGCAATGGTAACACGCACCTGCTTGCAGCCGTGATTTCCCTCTAGTGCGATCGCATTCAATAATAAATTAGCAATTTTAGGTGAGCTAAATTCGCCGCTTACCGTCAAACCGTTGTCAAAATGTGTAGCTTCAAGTCTTTCTACTTCGGTCAAATCAACGCCAAGAATTTCTCCTTGTCCTAAATCAATTTCTGCGAGTTGTTTGTGTTCTGGGCTAATTTGTTCCACAATCAGCTTTTCACGCCGGACAGGAACTTGTACCATCCGGGTTTCAATTTCTTTGCGAACAATTACTTCACCAACTTTACGCTTACTGCTTTCAACAAATAGTCGTTCTTCTAGTAGACGAATAATCTGTTCTTCAGGAACCTGTTCTAAATTATTTAATGGCTCAACTGGGCTATTTGTAATTTTATTGTTAGCTAGTTGCTCAGTTGAGTTAAAATCGCCTGGTGTTTCTGATTCTAAATATTCAGGCATATATTCAATTTCTGATTTGTTTAAGTCTATGAAAACAGATTGAGTTGGCTTGTCTATTTTTTTTATTCTCTGGCTCTGCAACTGAAATAAAGAAGGATGTTGATCAGCTAACTGCTGGCTATATTCAGCAGTTTTTTGATTAGCCTGGTTAGATATAACGAGGTTTAGCCGGCGATTACTATCCACAATTAAATCATGAACTACTCCTACTAGCTGACCTTGATTATCAAACACAGCAAAATTGTTCACCTTCTTTCTTAAATCTGCCAGTGAGGAGATGGTGCGAGAATTACCCTTTGGCTGTAAAGTGTTTTTTGCCATAGTTTGGCTATTCATCTGGAAAGTTTACTAACTGCTTTCTACTTAGCTAAATTCAATTTATTAATCATCTGGATACCATTTAGAAAATATTTGCGATCAATGGATTTATCTAAGCTTATATCTACTCATGTCTAGAGTAATATTTGCAATCCGAAATTCTAAGTGGTATCAATACTTTTCGGTTAAAGGAAAAGGGTTTGAATTTACCTTTACTCCTTTCCCTTTAACCTTTCCCCAGACCAAAAGAGAGATTGTTGGGTTTATCCGAAAAGTATTGTAAGTGGTATCAGCTATTGTAAGCACAGGTAAAGCCAATTCAACAGCTTCACCTGTACTGTATAAAATGAATTATTAGTCATTAGCTAGTAACTAATGACTATGTTTAGTTAGCGCTCTTCAATTGGAAGATTACCAGAATTAACATCTAACTCTTCACGACGCACAGTTTCTTGAGTTTCAACTGTGTCTTGATCGACAACTTTTCTAACTCTGACTTCTTCCCGCAAAAATGCTTCTTTGCGAACATCAGGAGTTTCTTCGTGGATTTCTATGCGAGCAACTTCGCCTTCACGGAAGTCTGCTTCGCGCCCAGAAACAGCCGTACCCGCATCTGCTGGAGTTACACGCTCAATCACAACTCGTTCTCTTTCTACTGGCACTGCAACCCGTGCGGTATCAGTTTCAACATGCTTGCCAATCGTTACTTCTCCAGTTTTTTGGCGTCGTTTGCTGGCAATCAGCCGTTCTTCGTACAATCTCAAAGTTTGATGATCTTGCTCATTTAACCCGTATAAAGCAGGCTCATGATCGTAAGTGTAGCTATCACGGGCGTAAGTAGGAGTTGTAGCTAATGGTGTGGCTACTGGTGCTGCTAAAGGGTCTAATGGTGCTGAAGCTTCTACAGGAGGAGTGTAGTCTGTGGGTTGGCGATATACCCCACGCACTCTTTCTTCATAGTCGTAATCAAGAGCTTGACGTTCACTGAATTCAGGCAAATCTTCAGCTTGCTCTCTAGTCAAGCCAATTGTGTAAACGCGATCAACGTTATAGTCGATACGAGCGCGGCCAATTGGTAATAATACTTTTTTACCAAAAATCCAGAAGCCTAAGTCAACAACTAGATAGCGAAAATGACCTTCTTCATCAACTAAAATATCGCTAACAGTACCAACTTTTTCATCAGTTCCCTGTGTGTAGACACCTAGACCTTTAATGTCATGGCCATCAAAACTCTCTTGATAGCTAGGCTCAAAATCTTCTAGTTTGTAAAGAACCATTATGTTTGTACCTCAAATTATTTTTTCTCAATCTCTTAATAACTAAACTAGACATTTATTTATTTTTATACATCCTTCTGCCGAATGAATTATTTCCAGTGCCAAATAATCAAAAGTTATAGATAATTTTAAGTGATATGGCTAACTGGAGATATGAGGTTGGGAGTATCTCACTTTACTTTTGTAAAGATATATATAGCTTTAGTACACGGAATTTGCCAGATAGATATATTAGAATTTTAAACTCTCACTACACTACAAAGTTTTGTATTTTTGGATCTCTAATAATTTGTTTCTCAAAAAAATGCCAGGATTTTGAATGTCCAAATTTCCGACTTTCTAAGAAGTCAGGAATCTTCTTTTTGAATAAAATAAACACAGGCAGAGATAAAAATTAACTTTGCCTGTATGATTATTTCAAATCAATCTACTAAACAAATTTATGAGCCAGCTAATTAAATAGCTTCATGTCTAGCGATCGCATTTTATTGCACGTCTAAATTACCCACAGTATCAATATCTAATTCCTCCCGACGTATGGTATCTTGTGCTTCCACAGTCTCCCGTTCTACTACTTTCTTCACCCGAACTTCTTCACGCACAAACGCTTCTTTACGTATCTCAGGAGTTTCTTCGTACACTTCTATGCGTGCTACTTCCCCTTCTTGAAACTGAAGTTCATTGGGATTTACAACTTTTCCTGCTTCTGTTGGTGTAACTCGTTCAATCAGAACTCGTTCTTTTTGAACGGGTACTGTAACTTGTACAGTTTCTGTTTCAATATGCTTCCCAACTGTTACTTCACCGGTTTTGATGCGTTGTTTGCTGGCAATTAATCGTTCTTCATAGAGTTTAAAAGTTTGATGAGATTGCTCATTCAACCCATATAAATCTGGATCTTTTTGGTAATTGTATGTATCCCGGTCATAAGTCACACCGCTGGTTGGAGAACGAAATACACTACGTACCTTTTCTTCGTAATCATTATTAACGATCGCGTCTTCTGTATGATCGGGTAAGCCTTCTATTTGCTGTCTGCTTAACCCATCAACATAGACGCGTCTTTCTGGATAAGTGATCCGACAAAGACCAATTGGTAGTAATATTTTCTTGCTAACAAAATCTAAGCTGATATCAATAATTAAATACCGGAAATGACCATCATCATCAACTAAAACGTCAGCAACTGAGCCAACTCTGTCCCCCCCGTCAGTATAAAGATCCAGCGCTTTGAGATCGTCTCCGCCAAAAGTCTCTCGATAATTTTGGTCAAAATGTTCAAGTTTATGAAGAGGCATACGCTGTTCCTAAGTTGTTTATAAGGTTTATTCGCCAGTGTAAAAAATATTGCGCTAAGTATCCTCCTGCTGGCGACTGAGTTCAATGGAGATATTTGATGATTTATTTTTTAGATTGTTAGGGTAATACTCAAGCTGAACACTATTAATCATCAATAGAGATATAACTAAAGTTATAAAAAACAAGACCCTATATTGAAATAAAATATTTTTCAACTGGTTGAGGCGATCGCATCATGGCGATATAGCGGTTCTCATAATGAAAAAGCCCTTCATTTTCAGGGGATTGGGCGATCTCGTCTGCGTAAGTCCTAATTAAGAGCCAATACTGAAACAATGGGAATAGACACTACAGAACCATGCAGATTATGAGTGAACTTCCAAATAGTCTTGAAGATGCGATCGCCCAATCTCGTACAGCCGTCCAAGCTGCCCTTGCAGATGGCTGTACTCGCTTACAAGTTGAGTTCCTGTTCCCAGAACTGAAGTTTATGCCGATAGCGGAACAATTTCTGCCGGCGTTTACAGATTATGATTCCCGTTTGAAGATTTTCTTTGCTGACGCTGGCGCTGCGGCCCTAGCCCGGCGTGATTGGGCAGATGCACCATTTCAAATTTTGGATATTGGTACGGGTAGGGCTGCTTCTTTGCAGACAAAAATTCAGCCAGAGGATGAAATTTTCTTATTCATCGCCCCCACATCCGTAGAAGTGCCGCAGTTGGAAAAGCTGTGTGAAGTAATAGGCGATCGTCCTTTAGTCTTGTTAAATCCCCGTTTAGAAGATTCTGGAACCGTGGGCATTGGTTATACAGCGAGAAAAATCCGCGATCGCTTTATCAGTACCATTGAATCTGCCTATTACGTGCGCCCCATAGACGATGAAAGTGCCCTATATCGCTGCTACCCAGGACAGTGGGAAGTTTGGCTAGAAACCGACGGCGAATATCAAAGAATTGCCGAATTACCCACAAAACCATCTGGTGATGATTTGGATCTCATTGTTTTAAAAGGACAACCACAAACAACAACAGATGCGACACCTGCGAGAAAGCCCAGTGTGTTTAAAAGTTTGCAACGATTTTTAAAAGCGTTGAGTAGTTAGTGGTACTTAGACAAAAAACATCCAGAAAATAGTCTCAAACCACATGCACGGTTCTTAGGGAAGTGCGGAGGGGCGACCCTCCAATCTTACCCGCCCTCTTACTAACCGTTACCTAACTAAAAGCTACTGCTGCTGCCAGAATCACAGCTATTGCTGCTGCCAGAATCATTGCTACTGCTACTGCTGGAGTCACAGCTACTGCTGCCAGAATCATTGCTACTGCTACTGCTGGAGTCATAGCTATTACTGGAATCATTTCCTCCAGTATTATCAACATACCAACTACTGTCGCTGTTACTAAAAGAGTTACCATTGCTTCTACGACTTTTACGGGAACTGTTTCTACCAGATGAAGTAGCACCTTTGATGAGGGCGATGAAGCCCAGTACAATCAGTAAAAATATAATTAAGCTCCACATAGTTTTTATCTTGAGGTAATGATTGCTATAACTAACTTCAATTTCTTTGGTTGTGATTACAGATTTCATCTAACTTGACAGGCGCTGCCTCGATATCCTGCCACATCAACTCAAGATACAGCAGTTTTCATTTGCATGAAGTACAAAGCTATAGGTTTTGAGGCAGCAGGCAGGAGGCAGAAACTCTGTATATTCTGATTTTGAGTCCTGCTTTTTGTACCTCACTTACTTGCAAACTGCTGTATTTGTAAAATATTTTAATGCGATCGCTCTTATCTCAACCACATCAATTGTTGTTCCGAATTTCATCAAACTTAGCACGCAGAGCCTGAATATCGGTTTAGTCTTTATCCCACAGCATAATCTATATACTGCACTGCCGGATGTAAGGCGGGTGAAATCCAACGACAATATCTTGTTTTGCTACTCCCATTGCCACCAGTTGCTCACCGACATCCTCTTCTGTACCATTCCACTGAATCCAAATCTTGCCGTTTTTGATATCAAAATGCATCACAGGGCCAAAAACCCTATGTCTATTTTACCAACCAATATATATCAGTTGGTAATGGTCTTGTTCTCCGTCAAAAATTGTTTGAGCTTCAATTTCATTATCAGAGGAGGCGCGTTGAGCATATTCTGTAAGTAATTAGCGAATACAGCTTCGATATTTATCTAAATCTGCCATCGGATAATTTCCTCCGTTTCCACATCATAAACTATCAGATTGATTTGACTGCGCTGGATAATAGTTTTGATAAATGATTTATTTAAAAAATCGTTATAAGTGTTTAAAGGCACTGCTAAATGCTAAATACAAAATTACTTACCGTTCAGCGTATATCACAGTTAGAGGCATCAATGGTATTTGATATTTATGCTTAGAGGTTGTTTGAAAAGTCGTATGTTGTGATTTTAATCAAATTATTACCCCCCTTAATTCCCCCGATGTATTGGGGGGAAACAAGAAAATCCGGTTCCCTCCCCTTTATAAGGGGAGGGTTAGGGTGGGGTAAAAACATATTTGATACATACATCAATCATGACTTTTCAAACATACTCTTACGGTGATATTTATATTAATCTAAACATTGACCATAATATAGTTTTTTATCATCACTTTTTGAATGGTCTTCATATATACGATGGTGACAAAACCGATCGTGAGCGCAGCCTTTTATTATAGCAGTTCCTTTTGTGCCTACTATTTCTAGACTGATTATTGCCCAATCATCGCCATCTAAATCCATGCTCCAGTAATTTTTTCCTTCAGCTAATCCAACATTTTGAATTTCTCCAATCAGAGATACGATCTCAGAACAAGATTTAATTTCTTCTATCGCCTCTTGATATTTATTAGGAAATTGTTGCATTCCCCAAAAGTGTCTTAATTGATTTGGAATAATTAACCCAGGGGACGGATTGTAATCAGAAGTTTTAAATGTTATCAAAGAGAAGAGTATAATTATAAATATTGCAGGAGTAGTATAAAATAATTTTTTGATTTTACTAATTGGTTTACGAACTTGGAACATACAACCAAGAAAAACAAATATAAGAGGAAATGTATAAAAAACCAAAATTGCAAAAAATAGGTTGATTGTGTTTGCTATCCCAATAATTAGTTCAGCAATAACTGGATTTCTTAAATTACCTGTAACCAAGATAAATAGAGCAATAGACATGGAAAATAAACCACTAAGAGCTGATTCAATTTGTGTATTTACACTTAGTCTTGATATACAGCCTATAAATACAAACAAAGCTAAGATTATCGGATTGTAGTCTTTATTATTATTTTTAGTTATCCAAAGCAAAATTATGCTAGAAACTAGTGAAATAAATAAGGCTATGACATAACTAAAGGGATAATCATAAGGTGATAGTAACCAAAATCCGAAAAAGTGATTGAAGTTTAGTAAAGTTAATAAAGCAAGGGCTAATAAAAAAGGTATACTCCAAATAAATATTTGGAAAGTCATAAAGAGGGCATTCATAAAATATTTTTTTAGGTTATGTATTACTTTAATTGTTCGATATGTTAAGATAAATTTAATAGACAACCGTATTTATTCAGAAGAATATATAGCGTTTACTAATCACATAAGGTACATCATATTCCCCTCCTCGCTTGCGGGGAGGGGGTTGGGGGTGGGGTTCTTGTACCTCACTCAACTGAGAACCGCTGTAAAGTCTTACATATATTGAATTATCGAAATTCAAAAATGCAGCCGCCTCCATTGTAAATTCAATAAGACTTAAGTAAAAAGCCTTTATCCCACAATCAATATATTTTGCCAAAATGAGAATAAAAGAAGAAAAGTGAGGAATTTTACTATTAACTCCTCACTCCTCACTTTTTTAATTCGCTTGCAACGGCGCGTTTAATACTTTCTCGATGCGATCGCGCGTTTCTAATAAGTGCGCTTTGGTATATTCATCTTCGGAATTAACCCCCTTAAGTTTTTCATCAAGCTGTTTGAGTTTATACCAAGCTAGAGTACGAGCATCTTCTGGAACATTTTCTTTTCGCAAGATCATACTAGTCAAAATGTCCAGATATTGACGCTGCAAGCCTCGCCGCAAGCTGGCGATCTTCATTGGTTTACCTTTTGGTTGGATGACTTCTGTCCAAATACCTGATTGCAAAGTGTCAAATAGTTCTGGCAGAGTCAGTGCTTTTCCTTCGGCAGTTTTAAGTTCAATATCTTTGAGGCGAGAGAGGCGATCGCCTGAGAGTAAATCTCGCAACACAGAACCCTGCATTAGTAACACCAAGTCATGAATGGGAAAATCCAAACGACCAACTTGTGGAGAACTACCCCAATGTCGCCAACGAGAAGGTGCTAATTTATTCAGTAATTCTGGTGAAAAAGTGAGGGCATCTTCTGCAAATACATATTTTTGTAGCGTTTCTAAAGCTTGGCGTTGTTCTTCAACTGCTACTGGTTCAAATGGTAAACGGCGTTGCGGAACTCCAGAGACTTTCTCGGCAGGTATCTCGCTAGGGTGAATGCGATAGAAAGATTGTCCCCCGATGTATTTTGTGGTGTAATATATTTGCTGGAAATAGTTACCCAATACTGTGCTAAAACGTTCGCTCACATCGCTATAACTATCACCAGCCATTGGGAAACGTTTATCCAGACGTTCCCACATCACCCGCGAATTATTTAACTGCCACTGAGAATAAACCAGCACATTAGCGCTGTTATCCCAAGCATCAGCTGTGGGGTCAAGGTCATATACATCTTCATCTGTGGAATAACTCAACTCTGGCTTGTAGGATTGTGCGGCAATTTCCTCCAAAATTGGCTTTTCTGCTAGAGGAGTTGATGTCTGAATTGTTGTGTAGCCGTACTTAATTGCCCATTCATCATAAGGCCCCACCATACTCGGAAAATAATCTCCTTGTTTTGTACCTTGAGGGGCGATATTTGGAGGAATATAGTCCATGACAGAAGTTGTCAAACCTTTATTTTTGGTAACTTCTGTATTATTCATCTCCTGTGGTGGTAGCAGTGTACTACCACGGAAGTTATGACGTAAACCAAGAGTATGTCCAACTTCGTGAGCGATGATTAAACGTAAATACTGATTAATATATTCTTTTACCTTGTCTGGAGTAGCCATAGTATCAGGCAGCAGAGACATTGCCAGTGAACCAAAGGCAAACTGGTTAGCAGCTTCCATCCCGTAGCATAAATCGTACTCGCCTGCCATTTTCGATAAACGATTCAACAATCCCTGTTGTCCTTGCATCTTCTGGGGGACACCATTGTTTTTCCCATCTAAACCATTGGCACAAAGTAGACGATTTTGCATTAAAGCTGATAAAGTCGTGCGATTTTCTGTTTGGCTGGGTTGGACGATTTTGCGATATTCACCCTTGAGTGCCCGGATAAAGCTAGCATCTACAAGAATGTCTGCATCCAAAATTTCCCCTGTCAATGGGTTAACGCGGGATGGTCCCATCGCAAAGTAGCCATCGACTGTATTAATCCAGCGAATCGTGTTGTAACGAATATCTGCCGGGTCCCAGGTAGCATCATCTGGCATTTGGCGGACTTCAATTGCATCCTTAAATCCGGCTTTGAGAAAGGCTTTGTTCCACATAAGAACGCCTTCTTTCATGGCATCGCGGTATTCTAAGGGCACAGCGTTATCAATCCAGAAAACAATCGGTTTTTTGGGGTGAGAAATAACTGCTTTCGGGTCTTGTTTTTCTAAATGCCAGCGATTTATGTAGCGGACAAAAGAATCGCCGCGATCATCGTCTTTGGATAAATCTTGGTAGGCGGTGATGAAATAGCCGATGCGATCGTCAGCAAAGCGTGGTCGATAATCTTGATCGGGTAGTTGGGAGAAACTGTAGTGGACGCGCAAGGTAAAGCCACGGTTGTCAGCTAGCGACCCAAAGCTTGCTACTTCACTGTTGGAGTCAACGCTATTAGAGTAATTCAAAACTGATTCAACTTCTAAGTTTTGGGGAAAGGCTTTAGCAGTACCAAAATAGGACTGGCTTGTGGTTTTTGGAACTCCTAAACCTACAGATAATCCAGCTAAGTCTGTGAGTAACAAATCTTCTAAGTCAATGAGAAGGGTTTTGCGTTCTGGATGAATGCTTTTAATGGAAATGTTGTAGAGAACAGAGTCACTAAACGATCGCGTCAGCGATCGCACCTGGGGATCTCCCTCACGAGTGCGAAAATTCACATTGCGGATCACAAAGTGTAATTTATCATCCACCCGTTGGAAATAAAATAAAAAATCTTGCAGAGGCATACCACTGTAAATACCCCGTTCGCCAATACCCGATTCCAAGGTTGCCGTAGCTAGGTAATTTTTATTAAGTTGTTCTGGCTTAATTTCTAGATAAATCTTATTCTTTTCTTTATTCCGATAAAGTGTGAACAATCCTCCTGACTTTTGGGTATTTTTAATTACTTCGTTAAATGGCTCTAAATCATCCTTTGCTGCTGGTTTCGTGGTATTACTAGGCTTTGTATTCGGTTTTTCTGGGGGTTTTGCAACTTGCAAAAATGGTTGCTGACCTGCTTGTTTGAGATTTTCTACTATCCAAATAAACGGTTGAGGCTGTGCGTGTTTATTTTGATTAACTACCCAAACGTGATTTGACGGTAGCCTCTGTTTCTGAGGAACATTAATATTATTTAATGATAAGGCTGAGATTTTAGTTGAAGAAGTTTCTGTTGATAACCGACTATTGGATTTCTCTCCACTTTTGACTGTAACCACGCCTTCTTCAACAATATGCTTGGCTGGATCAACATTGTTAACAAATGGTGACTTAGCGCTAGCTGTCGCTATCCCTAAAAATAAACTATGTAACAAAATAATATAGAAGGTTAATCTGTTCATCGCATTCATTACCTGATAACTATCTCTGGTTAATTTTTAACTTTTGCAAAGCCGTATAGCCTGCCCTATAACGATTATCTTAGCTGCTTTATATTAGGCAAAAAACTTTCGACTTAAATTTTAGTTGCCATGTTTCAGCTTTGTTGTGCTGTTTTAGTGTAGGATTTTTCCTAACAATTGCGTTTCCCACAAACAGTAAGTATGATTTTTACATCGGACTAGTAAATTTTTTGGATAAAAAGTATAACAAATTAGCCAAATCACGGAATTACTTGGCCTTTGAAAGAATTTTTCAGTTAACACTTTATTTACATTATGAGAAGAAACTTAAGGCTACTAGAGGTGAGCGAGAAGCCCCCATCCAGAAACGCCGTTGGCAAATTCATCAGAAGTAGCCCAGCCTAAACATCGCCAACTGATGATTTTTTTACTATAGTATCTATTTATACTATTGAATATTGGGAATACAAAGCAAACTAGCATAGAAAAGTTTTTAATTCAGGATTATCAAAAACAGTTATTTAAATGTAACAACGGAAACAAAAATGTCAACATATTTATCTCAAGTCTGGCAGATGCTGAGAAATTATGTGAGTGCTACAAGGTTACAAGAGATGCCAAAGACCACATCGCTAGAAACTGAAGCAGTTTTACCTCTAGGAAAAAATATTAAAGAACCAGACAAAAGCGTTAGATTAGCTCAAAATAATTTGCAGGAATATTTATACTCTCCAAGACTGCAAAAAAGCTTGGAAAAATGGGCAATACCAAAGAACGGTTTGAGTTCTCAGATAGACGATCGCACATTGGGCACTTTACCCACTGGGTTTTGCTTTAAAGTATGCGATCGCCAGATGCATGAAGAGATTTATGATTTATTGGGCAATGGTGCCCTGAAACCTGAAATAGTCAACCAACTAATGGAATTGGTTGTGACTGGTCAAAAAATTCGCCCAGAATTGCTTTTTGGGCGGCTAGAAGATTTTTATCGTCGCTGGTGTCAGGGAGAATTTATCGATGGTACACCAGGTGATAACCTGCCTCAGAAAACAAAGTTAAAGCTAGCGGCACAAAATATTGCGATCGGCTTGAGACAGGTAGACATATATACAGGGCTGAACGTACTGATTTTATTACTAGAGTTACACCGCTATGCCCAAGGGCAAGATGAACTCAAACAAAAAATCACCTTCTACCCATCTGCCCAACCGGACACAGACAATTTTTTCACATCCCAACTGCTGCGGATTATTAATTATAGCGATGCCCTGGAAATTGGCAACTTTAGCAGTATAGTTGGGCAATTTCTCAAAGGCGGCAACTTTAGGGGTGCTTACCTCGGCGATGCCAACCTTACCGGGGCAGACTTTAGTGGTGCCGACCTAAGCCTTGCTTATCTCGGTGATGCCAACTTAACTGGCGTAAACTTCAGTGGTGCCAACCTTAGCGGTGCCAACCTCGGCGATGCCAACCTCAGCGGTGCCAACCTCAGCGGTGTTAACCTCAGTGGTGCCGACCTCAGTAGCACCAACCTTAGTGGTGCTAACCTTAGCTGTGCCAACCTTAGCCGCGCCGACCTCAACCGCGCCGACCTTAGCAATACCAACCTTAGCCGCGCCGACCTTAGCCGCGCCGACCTCAACCGCGCTGACCTTAGCAGCACTAACCTCAGCCATGCTGACCTCAGTAACGCCATCCTTTTCGGTGCAAATCTGAGTGAAGCCAACCTTAATAGCGTCAGCCTTAGCCATGCCGACCTTTGCCGCGCTGACCTCAGTGGTGCTGATTTGAGTCACGCCATCCTCAACGGTACTAACCTCAGTGACACAATTCTTTTCAGTACCAACCTCAGCGATGCTATCCTTGTTGCCGCAGACCTCAGCTATGCCAAACTTAACGGTGCCAAACTTAACAATGCCAGACTTAACGGTGCAATGTTCTTGGGTGCCGACCTCAGCGGTGTAGACCTAAGTCGAGTGATTCTCAACGAAGCTGACCTCAGTGGCGTGATTCTCAACGACGCCGACCTCAGTGGTGCTGACCTCACTGACGCGATCCTATTTGGCACAGATTTCAGCTATGCCAACCTTAACAGTGCTAACCTCAGTGGCAGCAACCTCAGTGGTGCTATCCTCAACGGCGCGGATCTTAGCCATAGCAACCTAAGTTACGCCATTTTAGGTGGTGCAGACCTTAGCGACGCCAATCTAGAAGAGATGATCTGGGGTAAAAAGCAGCAGTGGGAAGGGGTGCAGGGATTAGAGACAGCAGTTAATGTACCGGAGGCGTTGAAGGAAGAACTGGGCCTTAATTAAGACAAGGTGAGATTTTATACTAAAATTTCAAGAGCCAATACATTTATGTATAGCCGTAGTCACATAGGTTAGGACAGTGTTGATTGCTCAAAGGCTTGAAACGACTGGGTTTTTGTTCAGCACTCAGCACTCAGCACTCAGCACTCAGTACTCAGTACTCAGCACTCAGCACTCAGCACTCAGTACTCGGCAGTCAGCACTCAGCACTCAGTACTCGGCACTCAGCACTCAACACTCAGCACTCAACACTCAGCACTCAGCACTCAGCACTCAGCCCTTTGCTCTATGTATAGGTTTCTCCACACAATTAGAAAGCCCCCAGATGAATCCAGGGGCTTGGGTAATTTTGGTTGCGATCGCCTACGGTCGTTACGCGATCGCAATTTACGGTAAATGCACTCTAAAATACTTAATTAATTACGGTGATTATTGCTGTAGTGAACCCTTGTACCTGCCCACAGCAACTTCTCGCGTAGCGTCTGATAGTAGGAATTGTTCTCGCGCAAAATAATAAATTTAGCCCGACACTCTGCCATCCGCACATCAACACGGTGTCCAGGCCAAATTGAAGTTCCCAAAACCCCATCTGTCCACAGCTTGGTACTCAAATCATAATCCCCCAAAGGCCAAATACTCACCACAGAACCAGGGGGTAAAACAAGGGGACGACTAGAAAGACTCATTGCACAAATAGGAGTGACGGTAAGCGCTTCCATACCATCATGCATAATTGGCCCATTTGCAGAAACGGTATAACCTGTGGAACCTGTAGGAGTGGAAATAATCAATCCATCCCCGACGTATTGATCGACTACCTCACCATCGATTTCCATTTCCAGAATTGAGGTGATCATTCGGTCAGCGGAGGCTGGTTTGACACAGAATTCATTCAAAGCCAGGTAATGTTCACTCACTGGTTCCAAATTAGATCCATGACCCTCATACACCGCAGCTTGCAACATCATCCGTCGTTGGATAGCATAGCGATCCTCAAACAGCCGATCCCAAACTTTCTCTGTATCCTGAAACTCTTCCACTGACTCAGTTAAAAACCCCAGATGGCCTCCCACATTCACTCCCAGAATTGGGATACCAGCTGGGGCTAAATGTCTGGCACCAGTTAAAACAGTACCATCGCCACCGAGTACCAAAGCGAGATCGATTGGTTGACCCGCCGAAGCCAAAAAGACTGGGTAGGGGTTGTCTTTCGGCCCGCTAGGTCCCATCAACACTTGGCAATCGCGACTTTCTAGTTGTTTAGCACAGATTTCTGCCCATTGTTTACTCCGGGCATCCCGCGCTTTATAAGCAATGATTACCTGCTTGAGTTGCACGCACAATTACCACTTCAGGAGATTAAACTGCTCCATATCGACGGTATCACGGTTGCGATAAATGGCAAGCACGATCGCTAAACCCACCGCCGCCTCGGCTGCGGCCACGGTAATCACAAATACTGTGAAAACCTGACCCTTAACTAATGTTGAGTCGAGGAAGTTGGAAAATGCCATTAAATTCAAATTAACAGCATTGAGCAGTAATTCAATTGACATCAGCACCCGCACAGCGTTGCGGCTAGTAATTAAACCGTAAATACCGATGCAGAATAAAGCTGCTGCTAGTAATAAAAAGTACTGGAGTTGCATGAATCTGGGTATCCCTCCTGAAAAAGCTGGCTGTTTATCTGCGGCTCAGGTCGCAAATATTACTCTTTGGTTTCGCTGGTTGTTGATACTAGTTCTCTAGGGCGTTCTTGCAAAGTCAAAACAGTTTGCCCCAGATCGGATCGTGTCAGTTGATCTGGCAAATACTCACGACGTGCCAAAATAATTGCTCCTACCATCGCTATCAGCAACAAAATGGAAGCTAATTCAAAAGGTAGTAAAAAGTCAGTGAAGAAATGCTCTCCAATCAAAACTATAGAACTTTCACCACCCGCCACAGGAGCGGTTGAGTAAGCCCAAGGAGTAGCCAGCACCATCGTACTTAAAAGACCAAACAATCCTACACTGATTACACCCGTAAGTACTTTACGCACCCAAGAGTTAGGAAATGCTACAAAATTTTGCCGCTTGTTCACCAACATAATGGCAAACAAAATCAGCACGTTAACCGCCCCAACGTAAATTAGTATTTGTGCAGCCGCAACAAAATCAGCATTTAGCAACAGGTACATTCCCGCTATGCTGATGAACACGCCCCCCAGCAAAAAGGCAGAATAGACGATGTTGGAGAACAGCACCACACCAATGGCTGCCCCAATCATCATCACGCCTAGTATGCCAAGTGATACTAACTGTACTCCTTCTGCTAGATTCACTGTTTTTTGTCCTTAGTCAATTGTCATTGGTCATTGGTCATTGGTCATTAGTCATTGGTCATTAGTCATTAGTCATTAATCAAATAACAAAGGACAAAACACAAATGACAGTGGACAAATGACATTTATTTTTCTGTTTGTTCTACCAAGTCTTCTGGACGCGCACCTGCACGCTGTGCATCCGCAGGTAGTCCGTGGGGTTCGAGGACGCCTTTGGGTAGGTAAACTAGTTCGCGCAGTGGTGTAACCATCGGATCGTCTGTTACCTTATAAGGCAGACGACCTAGCGCTACGTTGTCGTAGTTCAATTCATGGCGATCGTAAGTGGAAAGCTCATACTCTTCTGTCATCGATAGACAGTTAGTGGGGCAAAATTCCACACAATTACCGCAAAAGATACAAACTCCAAAGTCAATGCTGTAGTGGTTGAGTTTTTTCTTTTTGCTGGCTTTGTCGAATTCCCAATCGACTACAGGCAGGTTAATTGGACAAACGCGAACGCAAACTTCGCAAGCGATGCACTTATCAAATTCAAAGTGAATCCTACCGCGAAATCGTTCGCCAGGAATTAGTTTCTCGTAAGGGTACTGTACAGTAATTGGACGCCGCCGCATGTGGTCAAAGGTGACAGAAAGTCCTTGACCAATGTAACGCGCAGCTTGTACCGTTTCTTTGGCGTAATCACCAACTTGTTTCAGGAACTTTAGCATTGTGTTTCACTCTCTCTTTATTTGTCCCTTATCCCTTGTCATTTGTCCTTGGTCATTAGTACAAATGACTAATGACTAATGACTAATGACTAACCCCCGAAGGCGAAGGGAAAGGCTAGTTTCAAGGCGGCAGTTAATAGGAGATTAACCAAACCAACTGGTAACAAAAACTTCCATCCTAAATCTAACAGTTGATCAATCCGTACCCGTGGCACTGTCCAGCGCAACAGGATGGCGACAAACACTAGTAAATAGGCTTTGAATACGGTCATGGTGATACCCAAAGCCGCAGTTACTATCTGGAACACGGGATTTAATTCACTGACTCCCAGCCAACCAGCGATGAGGTTGAGGGGAATAGGAAAGTCCCAACCGCCTAGGTAGAGGATTGCTACTAGTAGGGAAGAAAGGATCAAGTTAACGTATGAACCCAGGTAGAATAGACCGAATTTCATGCCTGAGTATTCAGTCTGATAGCCCGCGACGATTTCTTCTTCCGCTTCGGGTAAGTCAAAGGGTAATCGTTCGCATTCAGCGAGGGCGGCTATCCAAAAGATCAGAAAACCGATTGGTTGCCGCCAAATGTTCCAGCCTAGAATGCCGTAGCCAGATTGTTGATTGACAATATCAACGGTGTCGAGGCTATTAGACATCATAGCGATCGCTAACACCGCCAGCGCCAAAGGAATTTCATAACTAATAGATTGCGCTGCTGCCCGCAAGCCCCCTAAGAGGGAGTATTTGTTATTAGATGCATAGCCAGCCATCAGCAAGCCAATGGGTTGAATGCTAGACAAGGCAATCCACAAGAATACGCCCATGCCCACATTGCTAATTACGATATTCTGTCCAAAGGGCACAATCAGGAACGACAGAAATACCGGAATTACAACAATAATGGGGCCGAGGGTAAACAGCCAGGGATCAGACTTGGCTGGTACTATATCTTCTTTAAATACCAACTTCAGACCATCCGCTACAGGCACCAGCAACCCAAAAGGTCCCTGGTATTCTGGCCCAATTCGCTGCTGTGCGGAGGCGGAAATTTTCCGTTCTAGCCAAGTAGCAACTAATACCCCCACTGTTGCTCCAATCAGCATCAGTATCATTGGCAGGGGCATCCAAATCGCTTTGGCTGTTCCTGCTGGTATACCTAAATCCCGGAGGGATTCAATAAAAGTTCCTTGGAGGTCAATTCCTGAATTCATGTTTCCGCTCTTTAAGACATCGAGTCATGGTGAGTTACAACTATTAGTTGAATTAATAACCGTAAATTCACCCATTTATAATTTTTGCTGTGATGACGTCCGATTGAAGATTTGTTGCCAATTCCCATGCCTAGTATATCGTTGGATGGTTTGACCACCCTGAAGCGAGATGAGAATTCTACTTATGGTTGGCATTGAGATTGGCTATTGAGGGATGGGGGAGTAGAGGAGCATACTTCTCTACGAGAGGCTGCGCCAACGACTACGCTCAGTAACCGGGGGAGCAAGGGGGCAGGGGAGCAGGGGAGCAGGGGAGCAAAGGAGAAGTTGCAGTAAGTCTTTCCTCTGTGCCCCTCGGTCACTGAGTTTACGGTAAGCGCAGTCGAACTGCGTAGCCGTATCCCTCCGGGGAAGCAAGCTACACGCAGCCTCTCCTAGAGAAGTGCTGCCCCTTTGCGCCTCTGCCTCTTGTACACAATGCCCAATACTTCTCTACGAGAGGCTGCGCCAACGGCTTCTCTACGAGACGCTACGCGAACGCGGTAGTTGGGCGCAGTCGAAACTTAGTACAAGTGCCCCATGCCCTATGCCCATTTACCTTTGCTCAATGGGGGTATAAGTAACTTCGTGCAGACCGTTGTAAACCTGGGTAGGACGGAAAATCCGGTTTTCTGCTAGTTGTTCTTTCCAGTGGGCTAGCCAACCGGCAACACGAGCGATCGCAAATATTGGTGTAAACAAGTCTGTGGGAATGCCCATCTTTCTATACACCAAACCGGAGTAAAAGTCAATATTAGGATAAATCCCTTTGCTACCGAGTTTTTCCTCTACAACTCGTTCCATTTCTTGAGCAATGTCATAGAATTTGTCATAGCCAAACTTCTCAAACAGTTGTTCTGCTAAACCTTGTAAAATTATGGCTCGTGGGTCTTTTACTTTATACACACGATGTCCAAAGCCCATAATCTTAGATTTAGTTTGCAGACAATTCTCTATGTAGGGACGGACATTTTCCACAGAGCCAATTTTTTCCAACATCTGAATTACTTCTTCATTGGCTCCACCATGTAGAGGTCCACCTAAAGTTCCCACAGCACTAGCAACCACAGCGTAAGGATCGGTCAAGGTGGAAGCTGTCACCCTAGCACTGAAGGTAGAAGCATTCATTGTATGCTCGACTTGCAGTATCAAGCAGATATCAAAAATCCGCGCCATCAGAGGATCGGGTTCTTGCTCATTGAGCATGTATAGAAAGTTGGCGGAGTAGTCTAAGTCATCACGGGGACGTACCGGGTCATTGCCTTTTCGCATCAGTTGGAACGCCGCCACCATTGTGGGAATGGTTGCTATCAGGCGCACCACAGAATCTCGAATGTAGACAGGATTATGTAAATCGCGGAGCGAATAAAACAAGCCTAAAGCAGCAGCGGAGGCTTGTAAGGCATCCATTGGATGACCGCTTTCTGGAAAGCATTTC
Organism: Nostoc sp. DedQUE09; assembly: GCF_034530915.1. NCBI lineage: Bacteria > Bacillati > Cyanobacteriota > Cyanophyceae > Nostocales > Nostocaceae > Nostoc > Nostoc sp. DedQUE09. Next base: position 58,584 of record NZ_JAVRCE010000030.1, on the reverse strand, counting down.
ATCATATCCCGAATGCGGTATTTTATCCGTCGGTGATAACGAACTTCATGCTCAAATGTTTCCAGTTCTTCCTTGCTTGGCAGTTTACCCCAGATTAAGAGATAAGCAGTTTCTAGGAATGTACTTTTTTCTGCTAATTCCTCAATCCTAATGCCACGATATTCTAGTATTCCCTTTTGCCCATCAACATAGCTGATACTTGATTGAGCGGCGGGAATGCCTTCTAGACCAGGCTTGTATTCGCACACCATCATGGCAACACCATTTGCTTTTTGAAATATCTGATCGAGTTAACTTACCAGAAATTTATTGTCGCCATAACAGTAGCCGTTCTAACAACAATCGAAAATGTTGAAAAACTGTTACAGCAGGTACTTGGGTGGTGTCAACCAAAACATCTGACTACGACCCAGAGGAGAACCAGTTTCTGGTAGTTTTATCCCAATCATACCTGCTTTTTTCAAGACTAAACTTTCTTTGACTTCTCCCCACAGGAGAATTTCTGCCCAATTGGTTAAATCAGGTTCGTGTCCAACCAGCGCCAGTTGGGTATTTTGGGAAAAATTTCTTGGCTCTAACCAGTCTTTTAGCCAACTAAAAATTTGACCATCATGGGCGAGGTGGCTAGATTCCTCTAACTGGGAGCTTAATTTTTCTGCTATCAGGATTTCAGCAGTTTGGCGGGCCCGCACTAAGGGACTGGTGAGAATTAAATCAAAGTTTAAACCTAATTTAACAAGTTTTTGGGCAACTTTCTCAGTTTTTTGCCTTCCTTCCTTGGTTAGGCTGCGTTCCTCATCTTTGATGCCTAATCCCTTGTCTTCGGCGATGCCATGACGAATTAAGTAAAGTTCCATACTTTGAATTTTGTTCGCGTACTGGGTCGTAACCCGTACTTAGTTAGGAGTTACGTTTGATGTTAATGAATCCATCCTAACTTTAATCATGATTACGTATTCGTTGATCTGCTATCTGCCCGATGCAACGTAGTCTAAAGTTTTATGGATATAGCAATAGGTTTAAACCTTGAATAAATCTGTAATCCCGTTGGTTTTTTGTGATAAACGGGTAATTCACCACTATTGCTGTAGCTGCAATCAGACTATCAGGAATAAGCAAGCCATGACTTAGCCGATAAGACCGCAATAAATCAACTGCTGTGTCAGATACAGTCTGGTCAATCTTAATGATGTAAAACTGCTTGAGGAAATTTTCTAGTGCTTGTAGTTCTGCTTTGTTACGACAACCAACCATTAGTTCCATTTGTGTGATTATGCTAATTGCCAAGCCAGAACTCGCTTTCAGATTTTGCAAACACTTTACTGCTTCGATAACACCGCTACCTGCATCAATTAGAATATCAGTATCAACGATAGTTGAGTTAGTCATGTAACTTTGACCACTCATTTTGTCTAACATCACGTACCCAAGCAGTACTATCAGTTAAATCTTGGCGATCGCTCCACATCCCAATAAAGCTATCATTTATCAAGTCAATATCTGGCGACTGAGAGGCAGGTTCAACTACTGCATATCTTTGCCGCAAAAAAGCAATAAAGTCGATTACTTGACGCTGTGCTTCCGCAGGAAGGGATAAAAACTCATTGAACAATTCTTGCTGTGTCATTCTTATGTCTCTCAAAAAGCAGAACTGATACAGATTTTAACGCTATGTCTCAGCTATTCACCCAGATAGCGCTAAAATATCGAGCAACACATCGCTGTCAAACAACACGCGCTTCAACTGTATTTTTAATCTAAATAATCAACATAAGTTTCTATCGGATTTTCTTCTCCTAGCTGGATTACACTTATTAAACTCTGAGTCCAAGGGTCAAGGTCGGTCAAAGGTTCTAAGGTGGAATTGAGAGGAATAGACGATAGAGTTTCTTGTTGAATTGATGCTAGAACAGACTGAACTAAATGCCAACGTTCTTTAATTGGTACTTACAGTACTTGTTTTTGTAGTTCTAGTAATGTTAAAAGTTTCGATAACTCTGCTGAGTCATCTTTGATACCTATCAGAAAAATGAAGATGGTTTTGAATTATTAAATAGTAGAACACCATTTACACTGATTAAACCTCTGTTTCAAATACTCCTGTTTGGGATGGCAAATTTTATCTTCTGGAACTCGTAACTTTATTCCATCAATTATTTGATACTCAGTGTTTTGAAGAATAGGGGAAATATGTACCATCATTGTTTTTGGATTAATGGCAATGAGATTTAAGTCAAATAAGGTATGTAAATCAGCACGTAACAACAAACCATTTGAGGGATTATTATTTTCGGTTTCAATATAAGGAATAATGTGGGCAGCTTCAAGTGCAGCCTCAGCATCAAAATTTGTAATTGCACATTTGCAAGAATAGGCTTTCAGCAAAGATTGACGAAACTGTGATTGACCCTGCCTCCTAACTATTGATACAGCAATTTTTTGACGAGCCTCAGTATCACTTGTACAAGTGAAGAAATTTTCCTTATCAAGCTCTTCTATTGCGGGCAATAGTTCATTCGTCTCTGGCGATGGCTCTGACTCAATCAGCAGTATTTTAGGCTTTGGTTCTATCGGTGCTTCTGGAGGCTTAGATATCTCACTCTCCCTTTTAATAATTGATTTACAATTCTTTATTCTCTCAATTGCTTTGCCATCTTTTGGATCAACTTCCAAAGCTAGTTGATAAGCATCAATTGCAGCTTGATACTGCTTTTTTTTCTTCCAATCATCACCTTGTTCAACAAATACATCAACAAGTCTTCGCCCTTTTTCTAACCTTTGATATTTGAGAGAATGTTCTTTCCATTCTGAATCTAAAAATTGAGCAGATTTACTATTGAATCTACGTCCACTTGCTCCAAAATTAAAATTTATTCCCTGAAATTGAGGTAATCTTCTTAAATCTTTTTGTTCCAGAGGAAAATCAAAGTCAACAACTGAATCTATTTGGATATTAACGGCAAAACATCTCCCATCGTAGGATATATATGCTGCACTTAAATCTGAATATTGTTTTCTATCTAAAAGCTTTAATTGCTCATCTTTTGGTGCTGCAATAACATGACCAGCAGCAATAAAGCCACTAGGTTCATTGCCAATATTTCCGCTTCTCTGAAAGTAAGCTCTATCTCCAACCTGTATAAATCTAGAATTCCAGCAACTCCAAGATGTTTCGTAGTATTGTCCTGACGAAATTTCTGATTTTATCAAGCCAGGAAGTTCACTATTTTTAATGATTCCTTTCCCACTGTAATATTCTGCTTCACCGTTGCAAAGAAAAATTATAGTTTCCATCAAAAATAAAATTGGCTAATCATGATTACCATGATGCTAGCCATTTATCATACTAAATATAAGCCGTATATTTACCCAATTTATAGTATGCGTAGCGGTCGTTATAGGGTAATTAAGCTTACGATTATTGGCCAGCGTTAGGATAAAAGTCTAAGTCTAAAATCTCATCAACAGAAAACGCACAAGCGATCGCAAAGCTATCCTCTGATAAACTTGTTTCCACCATTGCCTCTCGCCGCGCTCTTTGATAGTTAGTATTTATCCACTCGGCATCATTTAAAAAATACCGCAAGCTGGGACTTTCTTGCAGCAATTCATCTATATTCAGGCGCTCATGAGTAATAGTCACTTGCCAACTGTGACTACGACGTTCTGGTTGATACTTCCACTTCCACAAATGCGATAAGACTAACCGCAACCACTCTGCAACGCCCGCTGTTGATTACCCAAGTCCATCACTTCCTCAATTAAATGTTCTAAATCCAGCGTGTCCCAGTGGTGCGATCACAAAAGCTCTACTGTCTGCTCTATCCACGCACAAAAATCTTGCTCATACAGAGTTTGTAACATTTGCAATTCTATAGAGTTCATGGCGCTCCTTCTTCACAAATAAAATAGGTAGGTGCGATTTAATTTTATTTCTGCCTACCTACTTAACATTAGTCACAAACTACATCCTCAATTAGTTCAGCCTATGTGAAAAGACTAAAATTCCCAACTTTTGAGAAAAGTCGGGAATTTTGTTTATGAGGAATGACTTAGGGATATTATCTAACCAAACACTTTGACTGCTGCACGAGTTAGGAGTTCGCCCCATCTCCTTTATCTCCCTCTATTCTGATTGAATCGGGTTGTCTCTAGGATTCACTAACCTCAGCAGTTTTTGCTTAATTTGAGCGTCGAATACTTCCCATTTCATTTTCGCATAAGCAGAATTTTCATTGCTGCCAGATAAGAAGCCCATCGGGATTTCAAAGCCGCCTGCGCTTGTCCTTCCACCGCCGAAAAAGCGCCCTGCACTATCTTGTCCAAAGGCTTCTTTGATGAATTCATCGGGGTCAAGGGTCAGTTTGCTGGTTCTCAGGGAGCCAATGACTATTTCTAGTTCTTCGTCTTCATCGTGAACAATGCCGTAAACTACGGCGGTGTGGACATTTTCTTCGGTGACAAGAAAATCAGCCGCTTGGGGGATGGCGTCACGGTCTTCGTAGCGTAAGTAACCAACACCTGCAATGGAAAAGTTATTTTGGACGATGCGATTTTTTAGCGATCGCTCGATTACATCCATTACCCGCTTGGAACGGTTCGCCTGTAAAATAGCGTTTAGCAATTGGGCATCATAAAATCGGCTTAAATACGCCGCTGCCATAAAGTCTTCTTCTTGTGCTTGCATTAACCGATTTGTATCCGATCGCAAGCCATGCATCAAGGCAGTAGCGCATTTGACGTGTTGATTTATGCTGCTATCTAATGCTAATAATCCCGTTTGGAGGTATTGAGTAAAAATTGTTGCTGTCGCTCTTACATAAGGACGGATATCCTCAAACTCTGAGTGCAGATCGCCTTGGATGCTGTGATGGTCGATGAGTACCACTAAAGGAATTCCAGCCTGCTGCACCGCTGACAGTAGTTGCGAAGTGGTTCCCTGGTTGTCAATTAATACAAAACCTTGATAAGATGACAAATCTTTGGTTTTCAAGGTTTGCGTTGTCCAGCGTTGGATAGGTAAATTAGTCAGTCTTACCAAAGCAATATTTTCTTGATGGCTCAATGCACCAGCATAAATGATTTCACATTTGATATCATATTGCTGGGCAATTAACTGATAAGCCCAAGCACAAGAAAGGGCATCAGGATCAGGAAAATCTTGCAGAATTACCAGCTGGCGATCGTGTCGGTGTGCCAAAAGGGTTTTTTGCAATTCTTCTGACTTTTGTTGTGCCAGAGAATTACCACGCTGACTGAGATATATAGCCCCATCGCTTACCGATGGCGGTAATGACGGGCTTTTAAATGCAACTTCCACTGGCGCTTTCTCGATTTCAGGTTCCTCTGGGTTTGGCTCTGTGGTCAACGACAAACTCTCAAACTGAGTAACGGGAGAATTAAAATACATAGGGAACTTTTTTAAAGTGTGAGGCTCCTTTAATTCAGAAATACTACGAGCAGCAATTCACTGAATTTAGCCACATTAATTACGATCTTCGCAAAAATCTCAAGACATTGCACTATACATCTAAGTATATTTCTTGTCAGTAACAGCGCTTAACAATCAACTAACTTCCACTAAAGGGGATACAGCAAGGAAGTTTAAGATATCGGGCTGTATCTAGCAGGATAAATATGTTTTAGGAGTTTTGTTCTCTTTCGTGAATTGAATTAACCGGATTGTTATCTAACTTAGGGTATACTTTCTATCTTATACTTTGGAATTAGTCCTTGATATTTGAAATATTCTTATGCTTAATATTCTCATTATTGTGACTATTGAGCAATTAACAACTATTTTTCATGAACAACGCGTGTTTACTATCCCCTTTGAAAATTTTGAAAATTTAGAGTAAAGTCCAATGGAAAAGGGCAAAATACAGGGGGAGTAAAGAGCAAAAGGGAAACTCTATATACATACAACAAATTTAAAAGCTTGATAGTTGATCAATTGCCTTCGTTGCAAGCCATATAGCCGCCAATTTTTTAAGACTCCATAACTAAAGTTATTGGCTATTTCCCCAAGAAAGAGGGTATTTCTGCTTTCTCCTTTGCTCCTCGATTTTTTGCTCAAAGACCTATAACATACTTTTGCCACTCTGTATGCAGTCCACTCTTAAGATGTTTGCTGACCTCGAAATAGAGGCTGCTATAAGGTTGGCGCGGGGGATGACGCAAAGGCATGTGAGCTTCGTGGGGAGTCCGACTGCCTTTTTTGACATTGCAACGGACACAAGCGGTAACAATATTCTCCCAAGTATCGCCTCCGCCGCGCGATCGCGGTATTACATGGTCTAGTGTCAATTCATCCCCTGTGTAACCACAGTATTGACAGGCATGACCATCACGGTGCAATATATTTCGGCGAGTTAGAGGGATTTCTTTATAAGGAACGCGTACATAATGACGCAACCGGATCACGGTCGGCAACGGGAAATCCGTGTACAGAAATTTACCGTTGTGTTCCACGCGTTCTGCTTTGCCCTTGATTAAAAGAACTACAGCACGACGCCAACTCGTTATATTGAGAGGTTCGTAAGAGGCGTTTAAGACTAAAACCTTCCCCATTATTTGCGCTCAGGGTATGAGTTTTACAATATATTAACACAAATACACCCTGCTAGGGAGATGAGAAGAAATTATACTTTCGGGAGAATTTGGAAATTAAGTTATGAGTGAGGAGTTAGGAGTGAGGAGTTAAGAGTTGGAAAGTCAAATTTATCACTTGATTAAAATACTTACGTAGGCTGACGTAATCGCGCAGCTTCTCGTAGAGAAGAACGGAGTGAAAAATCGAGTCGTAAGATTTACTTCTAACTCCTAACTCATAACTCCTAACTCATAACTCCTAACTCATAACTCCTCACTCATAACTTTTAACTTTTACTTTAGCGCCGCAACATCTTGTATCAATTCCAATCTGAAGGTTAAACTTCCTATTTAATCTGATCTCGCTTTTAGGAGCGTGTATAGATAGATAACTTGCAAGTTTAGCCGTGGCGGGATAGGAGTCAGTACAAATGTTAAGTCGCAAACAAATCCCAGGTGTAGTTCCCAATCAGCAGTGCGATACTTACGCGTGGTTTTCGCAACGAGCTTGGGTAGAAATTGATTTAGAGGCGTTGTCGTACAATGTAAAGCAATTGGTGCAGTTTTTATCGCCGCGTACTCAGTTGATGGCAGTAGTAAAAGCTGATGCCTATGGACATGGAGCAGTAACAGTCGCCCAAATTGCCATCCAATCGGGAGCTAGTTGGCTGGGAGTGGCTACAGTTCCAGAAGCTATTCAATTGCGAGAAGGCGGGATTCAAGCGCCCATTTTGATTTTAGGGGCAACTCATACACTAGAGCAGATTCACGCGATCGCCCAATGGAAACTTCAGCCCACGCTTTGTAGCCCTAAACAAGCTTTAGTATTTTCTGATACCTTAGAATCGATGAATCACGGTTCTCCAGTGCCCGTACACATTAAATTAGACACAGGAATGTCGAGGTTGGGAACTGATTGGCGGCAAGCTGGTGAATTTGTGCAATTAGTGCAGCGCTTACCACATCTTGATATTGCCAGTATTTATTCGCATTTGGCGACAGCAGACGATCCTGATACCACGGCAATGGAAGAACAGCATAAACGATTTGAGGATGCGATCGCTCAAATCAAAGCAATAGGAATTGAAGTACCTTGCCTGCACTTGGCAAACTCAGCCGCCGCACTCACAAATCCAGCATTGCACTACGATATGGTGCGTGTAGGTTTAGCTGTTTACGGACTCTATCCAGCAACCCATTTACAAAATGCGATCGATCTTAAGCCTGTTTTACAACTTAAGGCACGAGTTACTCAAGTTAAAACAATTGCCGCAGGAACAGCTGTTAGCTATGGGCATAAATTTATTGCCCCACGTGAACTTCGCCTCGCTGTCGTGGGAATTGGCTATGCTGACGGTGTTCCTCGCAGCCTTTCCAACAAAATGCAGGCCTTAATTCGCGGTCAGCGGGTGTCGCAAATTGGGACAATTACAATGGATCAGTTGATGCTGGATGTGAGTGCCATACCCAATATCCAAGAAGGAGAAGTAGTCACCTTATTAGGAGAACAGGGAAAAGAACAAATTTCAGCAGACGACTGGGCAAAACAATTAAACACTATTTCGTGGGAAATTCTCTGTGGATTCAAGCATCGTCTGCCTCGTGTTGCAGTTATGTAATTGGGCATGGGGCATGGAGAAGAGGCAGAGGGGAAAGAGGTAATTTTTTATTCTCCCCTTTGCTTCCAGCAAGAACTGCTTCTTTATCTACTCCCGTCTCCCCTGCTTCTTCCTCATTCCCTATTTCCAAAAATAATTTCTTATGCTATTATAATAAACTGATGATGCGGATGTGGCGAAATTGGCAGACGCGCTAGATTTAGGTTCTAGTTCCGAAAGGAGTGAAGGTTCAAGTCCTTTCATCCGCACTTTTAATAAATTGAATTGCCTTATCTAGGCTGGTACTTATACTTGAGTTAAAACTTCAAGGATAGTTGCCAGCCTATTTAAATATCGTTTAAATAAAAATATATTTCGCCAGCATAGCTTCAGATATAAGAGGATATTTGAAAAATTATTTGTGGTGTGCTGCGCCTGTGAACAAGCCAGGGAAAGACTTTTAGCTTAATAGTCTGTTTTCCAGATGATAGTAAATGTGCGAAAGTGCATAAGTCCTAGTGGATTTAATAACCTACATACAATTTTCGTAGGTAGGATGTGTTGGGGATATAACGTACCATTCCGAGTCCTTTCAGTACCCTACTCTCGGCGGTAAAACACTTTGCAAAAAATAAGTTTTGCATTCTGTTTGATCTAGGTTCTTAAATGCAAATAACAAAAAATACATTTATAGCTTTCAATAAATAAGTATTGTTACTGTGGTCAATTTGAAGTTACTCGATGCAAAGTGGCTTCATTCAGTCCTTACTTGTTTAAAAACTAAATTTTACTTAAGTGTAAATACAGAAGTTAAAAGATATTACATCAATAAAATCAGTATTATTCCTGTGGTCAGATTAGGGTTACTCAATGGAAAGTGGCTTCATCTAGTCTTGACATTTTTATGTCTTATTTATCGAAAGATGTTGATAAATCTCAGTAACACTAAGTAGATTAATTACGATTTACGAATTTACTAAGATTTGCTCATCTGAAAATAACGCTACTCTCGTTGAGTTCTACCACAAATCTAGATGTAAACAGATGTACTTTAAAATCCGAAAGTTTAATGCTTTTTACTTGATTTTAATTGTGGAATAACTTTACACGAATTTAGCTTACACGTATCGAATTTTAGCTGAAGTAAAAGCAAAATGAGCACAACTCCTATAGGTAGCTACAGGTTGTTCCAGAAACTACATCCGCTATCTCTGTTGGCACAATTAACAAGTCGGCGTGCTACGGGTTGCTTAAGCGTATTTACCGGGATAGTTTCTTGGTCAATCTATCTAGAGGACGGTAAACTTACTTATGCCTCCTATTCAGATAAACTATTTGAGCGCCTTGACAGTCACTTACGGCGTTTGAGCCAGCAAATTCCTGCTCTCAACAATGCCACTCGTGTACAGATGCGGCTGATGTTTGAGACTAAAAATGAACATCAATCAATACCAAATGCAGATTACCAAGCTATTTGTTGGTTAGTAAATCAGGACTATATTACCTCTGTGCAAGCAGGAAGCCTGATAGACGAATTGGCAAAAGAAGTAATGGAATCATTTCTGTGTTTAAAAGAAGGTAGCTATGAATTCAGTCCAGAAAGCTCTTTGGATGAACTACCAAAGTTCTGTCACCTGGATTTACGGTTGCTTGTTGAACACTGTCAAAAACAGTTACGAAATCGGCAAAACATTCAGTCATCAATTCCGGCTGGTGGGAGTTCCCAAGTGTTATCTGTAACACAAACATCTCAAGTTCAGCCGCAACTGCAAATAAAAATTGGGCAAAAATTGCCAATCCCGATCAATTTTGATCTTCCTGAGAATAATAAAACTACTCAGCCAACTGTTGGCAAAAAACTATATACAATTGCCTGCATTGATGATAGCCAAACTGTTTTAAATTCCATTAAGCACTTTTTGGATGAAAACACATTTTCAGTTGTGATGATCAACGATCCGGTAAAAGCTTTAATGCAAATTTTACGGAGTAAGCCCGATCTGATTTTGCTAGATGTTGAAATGCCAAGTTTAGATGGCTATGAACTATGTTCATTATTACGTAAACATTCAGCTTTTAAAAATATACCGATCATTATGGTAACTGGTAGAACAGGATTTATCGACAGAGCAAAGGCTAAAATGGTCAGATCGTCAGGATATTTGACTAAGCCTTTTACACAATCAGAATTGCTAAAAATGGTTTTTAAGCATCTTGGTTGATTGAAATAAGGCAAATAAAAATAACAAAATATGTTTAATTTATTTTTTTAGGAGATTTGATAGTGAGCCTGACTTTGCTTGGCACAATTTTGATTGTAGAAGATTCTCCCAGCGAATTGGAATTAATGAGCCATTATCTCAAAGAGAGTGGTTACAACGTAATTAAAGCAAGTGGTGCAAAAGAAGGTTTAGAAAAAGCTGTGTTAGAAAAACCAGATGCGATCGTTACTGATGTAGTAATGCCAGAAATGAGTGGATTTGAATTGTGTCGTTCTCTGAGAAGAAATCCAATTACTGCAAAAGTGCCGATTGTGGTTTGTAGTTCTAAAAATCAAGAAATTGACCGTTTGTGGGCAATGAGACAAGGTGCAGATGCCTATATAACTAAACCTTACACCCGCGAACATCTTCTACGTACTATTAAATCAGTGGTAATTTGAATCAATGACTAGTACAAACATTACTCTTTCTTCAAAACCAATCCCGAATAATTTAGCAGATAGTTATCTAAAGTTTCAGCTAAATCAACAAACTACTGCTGTTTTATCAATGAGGCATACGCAAGAAGCAATTCTCGTGCCTGTTGAATCTATTACGTCAATACCGAATATGCCGTCCTGCATATTAGGATTAATGAATTGGCGGAGTCGGATAATTTGGGTAGTTGATTTACCAAGAATGCTCAATTTAGAATCTCTAGATTATCGACTGCGACAATACAATGTGATTGTTATCCAAGTGGAATCATTGGTATTGGGATTAGTTGTACAAGAAATAAAAGGTACAACCAAGTTCATAGTTGATGATATTCATTCTCCTATAGGACAAGTGACATCCAGTTTAGTTCCTTATTTATGTGGGTGCGTTGTGCAACAAGAAGAAATATTATTGGTATTAGATGCACAGGCAATTGTCCAGTCTTCTATTCTCCGTAGTGATTAGGGTGTACTACTAAAAAAAGCTTTTTAGTGTTCTTATTCACATATTTAGGAGAAATGATTTTATGTTTAATAAAACAAACACGAATCAAGGTAATAGCGTTCAAAATCGAGCATCACTGATTTCATCTCAAAAAGCTATTGGAACTGTAGTAAAGCTACCAAATAAGCTAAATAATAAAAGTGTGAATAATTCTTCTTTGAATCAGGGTATTGCCTATTTTACAAGGCTGGGATTAGTTAAGAAAGCGACTATTTTAGCGATCGCAATCGGTACAATACCAGTTTTGGGCATCGGTGCGATCGCTTTTGGTTTTGCTAATAAATCTATTACTAAGCAAATTACTCAATCTCAACAAGCCGAAGCCACTGGTTTGAGTGATAAAGTTAACCGCTTTATGCTGGGACGCTACGGGGATATTCAGGTAATATCAAACTTGCTATTTTTGACAAATTCTCAAGCTAGTATTAGTACTCAAGAAAAACAAGCAGTTTTAGATCGGGTTGTCGAAGCCTACAAAGCCTATGACGGTATTGCTGTTTTCGATCGCCAAGGTAACTTGATTGTCCAGTCTACAGGCGAACCCCTGGAAAATCCAAAAGACCGCACCTATTTTCAAGACGCTTTACAAAAAGATACTCCTGTCATCAGCAAACCGGAAGCAGCAAATACTGGTGTCGTGAGTATTTATCTAGCTGCACCTGTGAAAGAGACAAGAACGGGACAAACTATTGGCGTGGTACAAGCACGTATGCCCGTAAAATCTTTAGAAGAAGTTATCAAAAATTACGTAGCCAACGGGCAACAATACCATTTGCTTGATGCTTCAGGAACAGTTTTCTTGAGTCCCCAAAAGGAATTATTGGGGAAAGAGGCAAAGGGAGAGTATTCTAATTTACCTAAGCTGCTAGCAGCTAGAAAGGCAAATAGTTTTATAGAAGTTCCCAAAACTCACAAAAAACAAGAACTAGTCAGCTATGTACCAGCTAGTACGATAGATGGCTTACCTGATTTAAACTGGCAGGTACTTTTAGCTACAGACACCGCAACTGTATTTGAGCCGCAAAGACAATTGTTGTGGATTATAGCCATCGGTACAGCAGGGACAGCCTTGATTGTGGGTGCGATCGCATTTCGGTTAGCTAAACTGACTACACTGCCAATTCTCAATGCAACTGCGGCATTAGCAAAGTTAGGTCAAGGTAAATTTAATACCCGTCTGGAAATTGAAAGAGAAGACGAATTAGGGGTATTGAGTGCAAATATCAACCTGATGGCTGAACAATTGCAGGTCTTAGTTAAGGAACAGCAACAGGAACTGGATGTTGAAGGGGCAAAATTACTAGCAGATATTACCCTACGGATTCGGAAAATTCTCAAAACTGAAGATATCTATCACGCAGCAGTCAAAGAAGTTCAGCAAATCCTCAAAACAGACCGAGTAATAATTTATAGTCTGAATCCAGGTACTTTGGCTGGCGCTGTCGTTGCGGAATCGTTAACTGGTAATTGGCCGGAAATGCTGGGAGTGCAAATTGATGACCCCTATTTTCGGGAACATTATCTAGAAACTTATCTCGATGGAGAGGTACAAGCGGTTGCCAATATTCATCAAGACCAAAGCTTGAAAAATGCCGACGGTTACATCCAACTGTTGGAAAAATTTGCTGTCAAAGGTCTTTTAATCGTACCGATTCTTGCCCAAGAAAAACTTTTAGGCTTATTAATTGCTCATCATTGCGAAACTCCTCGTGTTTGGCAACAGCCGGAAATTGACTTGTTTCAACAAATAGCAACTCAAGTCGGCTATGCCTTAGAACAAGCCAAGTTATTAGAAGAGATAGAAAAAGTCAGAAATGTAACTGTAACCGGGTCAGACGAAACACTGCAACAACAACTTTTACAACTACTCAATGACGTAGAAGGTGCAGCTAGAGGTGACTTGACAGTGCGTGCAGACGTAACTGCTGGAGAAATTGGTACTGTTGCCGACTTCTTCAACTCCATTGTGGAAAGCCTCCGGGATATTGTTACCCAAGTTAAACAAGCTGCCATCCATGTAAATAGTGCCATTGGCTCTAACGAAGGAGCTATCCGCCACCTAGCAGAGGAAGCGCTAACCCAAGCTGCCGAAATCAACCGCACCCTTGATGCTGTTGACCAAATGACCCAATCCATGAAAGCCGTAGCCGAAAGTGCCGAAAAAGCTGCCTTCATTGCTAACCATGCTGCTCACACTGCTACTAAGAGTGGATACGCGATGGATTTGACAGTACAAAATATCCTCTCTTTGCGGGAAACTGTGGGTGAAACTGCTAAGAAAGTGAAACGCTTAGGAGAGTCTTCGCAACAAATTTCTCGCGTAGTGTCCTTGATTAACCAAATCGCGATTCAAACCAACCTGCTTGCTATTAATGCCGGCATCGAAGCAGCACGTGCGGGTGAAGAAGGTCAAGGTTTTGCTGTTGTTGCTGAAGAAGTCGGCGAACTAGCAGTCAGGAGTGCCGCCGCAACCCAAGAAATTGAACAAATTGTTGAAAATATCCAACGAGAAACCAGTGAAGTAGTGCAAGCAATGGAAATAGGCACTACCCAAGTGGTAGAAGGTACTCGAATTGTGGAGGAAGCTAAACAAAGTTTGAGTGAAATTTTGGATGTATCTTCTCAAATTGACTCCTTAGTGCAGTCGATTTCTACTGCAACAACATCTCAGGTTGAAATATCCCAAAGTGTTAGCCAATTGATGAAAGATATTGCTGCTATATCACAACGTACCAGCGATTCATCTCACCAAGTTTCCGAATCTCTGCAACAAACTGTGGATATTTCCCAGCAGTTGCAAGAGACTGTCGAGGCTTTCAAAGTTAGTTAAGTTTGTCATTTGTCATTTGTCTTTTGTCCTTTGCGATTTGCTAGTGATGAATACTTCTCTACGAGAGGCTACGCCAACGACTACGCTACTTCGGCTGCGCTCAGTACAAGTCAGTACAAGTGACGAATGACTTTTGTTATTTGTCTGTTGTCATTTGTCCTTTGTCCTTTTACTAATGACCAATGACCAATGACTAATGACTAATGACTAATGACCAATACTTCGGCTGCGCTCAGTACAAGTGACCAATGACCAATGACTAAGGACAAAAACCATGCTACAAGACAAAGAATTAGAAATCCAGATGCAGTTTCTGGAAGAAGCGACAGATTACTTGAATACCTTAGAAGGGGTATTGCTAGAAATCGATACTAGTAACCGCATCGATTTAGATAAAATCAATGCTGCACTCCGAGCCACTCATTCTATTAAAGGTGGCGCGGGGATGATGGGATTTAAATCGTTAAGTGATTTATCTCACCGTCTGGAAGATTCCTTTAAAGTTTTAAAAACTAAAAAAAATTCTTTAGAAATTGATACTCAGCTGCAAAGTTTATTGCTATCTGGAGTTGACTGGCTGCGTCAAATTGTGGAATTGCTTGCAGAAGGGAATGTTGTCGAAGATCAGTGGTTAGCAACTTTTTGTTATCCCATCTTCGATGAGTTGCACGATCGCTTGGGCGACCCCACCCCAGAAGATGCCTCAACTATGCTATCCCCAGAGGACGGGCAAGACGTTATCCCCTTGCTGTTTGCCACAGAAGTAGAAGAGTGTTTGCAGCGTCTAGAATCTATATTGGCAGATACCGAACAAGCCGGATTGCATGAAGAAATTGCGATTTTGGCAGCGGAATTAGGCGGTTTAGGGGAAATGCTCCAGTTGCCAGCTTTTAGCAAGCTTTGTCAGTCAGTAACGCAGCATTTGGAAACTGTTAGTAGCGATCGCATTCCCGAAGTTGCCCAATTAGCATTGCAAGCATGGCGGCGATCGCAAGCTTTGGTGCTGACAAATCAATTAGATAACTTACCTACAGCTATTGACTTGGGTAGTTCGCAATCCCAGCTACTATTGCCAGCAGAAGTAATACCACAACTTCTCCCTACAGATGTCATCGACACAGAAGTAGTGTCAACAGCTGTTTGGCAAGCAGAAATAACTCCAGAAACTTGGGTCAAAGATGAAGCAATTGCAGCCAATTTTACATTTGTAGATGCAGAAGTTGCTGATGATGTAAATTCTGTCAATGTAACTGAACACAATACAATATTTGCTAAAGAAGAGAATCCTCCAGATGCCAAATTGAGCGAAGGCAAAGGAGAGCCAGTTGCCGTTGGTAAAGAACGAGAAATTCATGAAAATAGCGTCCGAGTTCCTAGCAAACAGCTAGAGCAAATTAATGATTTATTTGGCGAACTGATTGTTCAACGAAATGGCTTAAACTCGCAATTAGAAAGATTACGCAAACTCGTTCGCAACCTCAACCAGCGAGTTCAAATTCTCGACCGCGAAAACCAGGAATTACGTATAGTTTCCGACAAAATTTCTACTCAAGCTACCTCACAGGTACAAGCTGAACACGGCCACCAACTACAAGGTACAAACACAGAATTTGATGCCTTAGAAATGGATCGCTATAACGAATTAAACCTGCGATCGCAGGAAGTTATGGAAACCATTGTTCAGGTACAGGAAGTCACAACAGATGTGCAACTAAGTGTAGATGATACAGACCATATTGCTCGTAAACTCAACAAAACATCGAAACAGTTACAGACCAAGCTAAATCACATCCGAATGCGGCCACTATCCGATTTAGTCGAACGTTTTCCCAGAGCTTTACGCGATTTAAATGTCGAATATGGCAAAAATGTTCAGTTAAAAATTGAAGGTGGCAACACTTTAATTGAACGCAGCATTTTAGAAGCTTTAAACGAACCTTTAATGCACTTGTTAAGGAACGCTTTCGATCATGGTATCGAAGACTCTGCCACGCGTCGCCTTTTGGGTAAACCAGAACAAGGATTAATTGAAATTACAGCTACTCACCGCAGTAATCGTACCATCATCACCATCCGTGATGATGGTTGGGGCATTTCTTTAGAGAAAATTCGCACCCGCGCTTTAGCTATGGGATTGGATGCTTCTTTACTGGCTAATGCTAGTGATGAAGAATTATTATCACTAATTTTTGAGCCAGGTTTTACCACCTCCGAACAAGTCACAGCATTATCTGGCCGCGGTGTCGGTATGGATGTAGTTCGCAACAACCTCAAACTAATTCGAGGAGATGTGAAAGTTGATACGGAACCAGGAGTTGGTACTACCTTCACCTTATCAGTACCCTTTACACTTTCCGTTGCGCGAGTTCTGCTGGTAGAAATCAATAAAATTCTATTGGCATTTCCCACAGATGTCATTTCAGAAATATCTTTACTCCAAGACGAGCGAGTTTTTGAAATGGCTGGTAGCGAAGTTTTAAATTGGCAAGGAACCATGCTGCCGCTGATTCGCTTAACTCGTTATTTAGAGTTTAATTGCCTACGCTACGATAGCGCAGAGTTGGAAATTCCGGCAGCCATTAGTACCAACAGCGTGTTAGTAGTCAAAGGTAATAATCAGTCAGTAGCAATCCAAATAGATCGTTGCTGGGGTGAACAAGAAGTTGCGATTCGCCAAGTCGAAGGAAATATACCTTTACCTGAAGGCTTCAGCAACTGCACAATTCTCGGTGATGGTCGAGTAGTGCCACTAGTGAATGTCAATGAGTTGCTGTATTGGATTGCTACAAATAAAAAGACACCGAGAGGTACTCAATTACCATCAGCAAGGTTAAAAACACCGTTCCTGATATTTGATGAAGAGAAAATTTCGGCAGCATCTATTAAGCAAAAAGGCACAATTTTAATCGTAGATGATTCGATTAATGTTCGCCGCTTTTTAGCTCTGACTCTTGAAAAAGGAGGCTATCAAGTAGAGCAAGCTAAAGATGGTCAAGATGCCTTAGAAAAACTCCATAGTGGATTAAAAGTGGAAGCAGTAATTTGCGATATTGAAATGCCTCGCCTTGATGGTTATGGCTTTTTAGGTAAGGTAAATTCAGACGTTGATACAAAAAATATTCCAGTTGCTATGCTGACTTCTCGTAGCAGCAATAAACATCGGCAACTAGCTATGCAATTGGGGGCGCGGGCTTACTTTTCTAAACCTTATAACGAGCAAGAATTACTCCAAACGCTGGAGGAGATAATTCGTAATGTTGCAGAACAGGCAGCTTCTAATTAAAAATTGTTAATTCATAATTAGGTTTTAGATATTTTCGTAGGGTGCATTAGTCTTTGGCTAACGCACCATTTGTTTTAACTTCTAATGTCTTGGCGACTGGAAGTCACAGCTACACGAGACTTTACCCGCCTGCGCGGGTTCAAAAACTAAATTATATCAGTAATCATCGCCTAGCTTTTGCGTCATATTATTGGTGTGAATTGAAATAAATATACGTAAACTCAATTTGTAGTGAATTTATGGTAACTGTAACATTGACGGCTGTTGCTACTGCGATCGCAACTACATATTGAACTAAAGCACAGGACAAAAACACAGAAGCTATCGTTATAAATAAAGTTGTTATCTTTACCAAGCTTGTCTCTTCGTTACCAACACGACTTGTTTTGTGACGAATGCTTATCCGTTGGTAACAACACAACTTGTTTCGTGACGAATGCTTATCCGTTGGTAACGACACAACTTGTTTTGTTACCAATACAACCTGTTTCGTTACCAAAGCTTATCTATTTGTGCAAACATTTATGCGATCGTTACTACAGCTTAAGCAAAACTTATCAATACAAATTCTAACCAAAGCTTAGAGCTATTTTTTTTTCAGGTAAGCAGCAACATCAAGGACAATAAACTCGCTACCTAAAATCCCAGGACAGAAAATGCTAAGATTCCAATCAAATATGGCATTTGCACAGCTATGACAACCACGCTGCACAAATCTATCTCTTTAGCAGAGTTCCTCAAACTGCCAGAAACAGAACCTGCTAGTGAATTTATCGATGGTCGTATCTACCAGAAACCAATGCCACAAGGCAAACATTCCCGCCTACAACTAAAACTTTGTAACGCAATTAGTCAAATTGCTGAAGAACAAGAAATTGCCTTGGCTTTTCCAGTATTACGCTGTACCTTTGGTGGACGTTCGATTGTACCAGACGTGAGTGTATTTACTTGGGAACGGATTCCCTTTGATGCTAATGGGGAAATTGAAAATACCTTTGGAATTTATCCTGATTGGACAATTGAAATTCTTTCACCAGAACAGAATACAACCAAGGTAATTATAAATATTCTTCACTGTCTAAAACACGGTACTCGATTAGGATGGTTGCTTGATCCCAATGAACGCTTAGTATTAGTATTTTTGCCAGGGCAGCAACCTATAGAGATAACTGGGGATGAAGTCTTGCCTGTACCTGACTTTTTGCAACTTAATTTAACGGTTACGCAGGTTTTTGCATGGCTAAAGCCAACAAAAATTAGTCAATAAAGATGATTAATATTCAGTTAAAAGATAGTAAGAATAATATCCCAGACTTTTGTAATTTTGAAAAATTAATCCGAGGAGTTTTAGGTGACAAAAAATAATAAAAAAAAGGCGATCGCTCAAGCTATTTCCACAGTCGTTGCTCTGGGTTGGGTGATAATGCAAGTGGAATCAGCACAAGCTGCTACCTTGGTGGTTAACAATCTCAATGATAGTGGCGTCGGCTCGTTGCGAGACACTATCAACATTGCAGCTAGCAATGACGTAGTAGAGTTCTTATTGGGCAGTAATCCTAGTACAATTACACTGACAAGTGGGGCACTTGCGATTGCCAAAAATCTCACTATTAATGGCCCAAGTGCTAACTTACTTAGCATCAGTGGCAATAATCAATTCCCCGTGTTTGACATTAACGCCGCGAATGTTACACTTTCTGGGCTTGCGATCGCTGGCAATATCAACGCTTACAATTCTAGTAATCTAACGTTTACCAATAGCACCATCAGCGGTGACAATGTGAATATAGATGGTAACTTAACACTTATCAATAGCACTATCAACAGCGAGAATTTAGCGATCAAGGGTGGACTAACAGGAATCGATGATAGTAATGTAAACGTTTTAAATAGCATCACCATTGGCGGCAATTTAACAAGCTCTAGCGGCAATTTAACTATCTCTACTGGCAGCCTGCGAATTAACGCTAGTAGCAATAATTCAGAAGCAGCAGGTAGTTTAACTGTTACAGCCGATAGTGTTGTTGTAATAAGTGGTAGTCAGGTAACGATTCCCATTAGCACTAGCGGCAATTCTGGACAAATTAACAGTGGTAGCCATAATTCAGGAGCAGCAGGCAACATCACTATCAACTCTGGTACTTTGATATTGAACCCTGGTGCTATTCTATCGAAACCAGTACCCGAACCAAGTGCGATCGCTGGTACTATACTTGCTGGTAGTCTGGCTTGGCTAGTGAAGAGAAAGCAAGTAGTATTTCGCAAGGTGAAAGTATAATTAATTATTAAAACAAATTTGTAAATGAAATAGTTTAAATAATTAGCCCGTCTGTGCGGGCTAATTATTTTATGTGCAATTAGTCAAAGATAATATCAATTACCTGAAACTAAAATAATTCCAGGAACCTTTATTAAGCCTCAACTTTTACACCCTTCCAGAAAGCCACATAACCTTCAATATTCTTAGCCTTCTCCTTGGCGGTGGGATAATACCAAGCAGCATCTTTATTGATTTGCCCATCAACTTCGATACTGTAGTAACTGGCAACACCTTTCCAAGCACAAGTAGTGTGGGTGTTACTTTCAGTAAAGTACTGCTTGTTAATGGCGTCAACAGGGAAATAATGGTTGCCCTCCACAACTACAGTATTATCACTCTCGGCTAAAGTAGCTCCATTCCAAATTGCTTTCGGCATAAATGACTTTGTAAATAAACTATACATATAACATTTTTACACTATCAGCTTATTTGTAGTGAATTTCTGGAACCTGTAACGCTGCAAAATAGTTCAGAAGTCATAAAGAGGCAATGAGTTACAGGATTTCCCTTTGATATTAATTACAATCACTTTTACTTATCAATTTGAAAATTAAAAGCATTTGCTTCCATCATCAAGATTTTCTAACATATTGGTATGGAAAGTTTATTAGCCAAAACAAAGTTATATTTCGGTTGATAGCCTCAAGTAAAAAATCTCTAGATATGTGAGTAAGCGATGCCTGCGGTGTTCACTGACTTGTACTGAGCGCAGTCGGCTTTGTCGTACCACTTGCCTACGGCACGCTACCCAAACGTGGAAGCAAGCTACGCGCAGCGTCTCGTAGAGAAGTGCGAACTAAGCTAAAGCATATTCTAGCAATACTTGTGAGGCAAGGAGTTTATTTAGCATATCTTTGACTCTTTTAAGTTCTGACTCAGCCTTCTTTGAATGTTCAATTTATCCAATTTGGGTGAATTTGACTAACCCGTTTAGGTAATTAACAAATCAACCCATCAGATCAACTGATCCTAAAAGGTTGAGATTAAAAAAATAGTGGACTCTATTTTTAGAGAATACTGATTGCAATTGCACTTTGTTCTAATTGAGGATAACTCTATGAAATTCACAAACTCGCTAAATTCTGCACATATTATTGCTTGGATTAACTCTATGTCCAAAATCACTTACTTTCATCAAAGCAAAAATCACAATAGCCCATCAATAAATACAGATGTCAACTCTGATACTTACCCTAGTTATTCCACGAATCCCAATTCTCTCAAACCTTTTGATACTGCTTCTATTGCCTATTACATGATGGGTTTTGGTAATTTTGAATGAGCTAAGTTACATCTGGGCTTTTGAGGTGTAGTCTATATCATTTTACCAATTACAGTTTTGTTTACAAAATAGTCTCTTATGAAACTATGGTAATTTACTTCAAAGCTTATCCCTCAAGCTTTGAGGATATTACTTTACGCGAATTTATGATTAATAAATCAATAAATATGATGACCTAATCACAAGAGCTTAAATTGCTACACAAGAAGATTCTATTACTTGAAAAGACTAATTAATTTCTACCAAGGATAAACTCATGAAATACCCAAGTTTGCTCAATTCTGCACTTATCATTACTTCTATAGCTTTGATACCTGGAATTGCTAGCGCTCAAACAGTTAATAGTAACGATGGTGGTGGACAAATAAATACAGATGCCAACTCTAATACTTTACGCAAAAATCCTACAGATACTAAATATCTGCAACCCTTTAATATTGCCTTTTTAGCTTATCAAGGTTATTTAAAAGAGCAGGGTATTCCCAGTGGAGGCACTTTGTTATTCAAATACCAAACCGGATACTTGACTGCAAAAGATGTGGTTCAAGCTGCTATCAGGGCTAATAAGTTACCAGCGGAAGTTTTGAACGATCGAGGTTACGTCAACGCAGTCGAGTTACAGATGACATCATTTGGCGATATTAATGATTCACAATAGACAATTTAGGCTTGTCAAGTTCCTAACGGATTTACAGCATAACTAAGTCTCTGGAGTGCTGAAATCGATCTCTGCATCTCCCAAATCTATTTAAATCATGCTGTAGAAGCACATCAATACTGTACTTCTACAGCATTTTCTATTTAGCATTCTACTAATTGGTATAGTGAAACGTTTGAAAATCACGAATTAGTAGTTAGTTAAACGCAGCGGCGATATTTGAGGTGATAAACTAAGCCACGGTGAGCAAGATCAAAAGAGTCAATGGTGGCTATCCCAATACCACTAGCACGCATCGAAGCATTTACCCGCATATTTACACTATCACCACAAGCCGACCAAATATTAGCTACGGTTGCCAAGCTATCTCGAACAAAGAAGCTTTATTTTCTAACAGTATGCTTGGAGTCAATGTTTTGCTAAAACCATTATTCCATAAGCATTATAGATTATACTTTCGTAAGAAAAGAGGAATAAGGTTAAAGCTTAGTCTGAAAAGCATTTGAAAATGAGCCATCGCTTGATTTATCCTGCTGCTGAGTTGATTAGGTTTGAGAGAAAGTCGCACACAGGGTTAGAATAACTAAAAACATGAGGATAAGAAAAGTTGGTGGCGAATATATCTCATATCCCCAAATTACCCATACCACCGTCTCTTTTGGGGTCAGAAGTTAGTTCTTTTGCTGAGTATACAGTTACTCAACGAATGCCTGCGATCGCTCGCAAAGTTATTGCTGAAAATAATTTCTCCTCTGAAATTAATACCAACTTAGAAAACTTGGCTACAGAATTGCCAGCTGGATATGTGCAACCTCTTTTAAATAAGACTGCTGTAGATTTTTCAGCCTGGAATACATATTTAGAATTATACAAAGGTCAGCGTTGGCTAGATATTCCTTGGTTTTTTGCCGAAACTTATTTTTTTCGGTTAATTCTAGAAATTACTAATTATTTTCGTCCTGATGTATCGCAAGGTGTCGATCTATTTGAGTTACAAAAGTCTCAAAGTTTAGAAGCATCTCTGGACTCGATTGTTCTACTGTGCGAGCGGGCTAACAATTGGTTAAATAATTCCCCAGGGAAGGGAGAATTAAATCAAACAGCTTTAATAGCGCTGTTATATTTTGCTTTGTGGGGAAATCGAGTTGACTTAAGTTTATGGTCAGCATCCGAGAGCGATCGCAGTCGTTTTGATATTCAAACCCAACTAGCTCACATTTTAGTAAATGATGCCTCCCAAGTCACAGAATTGTTAACCAACTCTCAAGGGGGACGGATTGATTTTGTTGTAGACAATGCTGGTTTTGAACTTGTTTGTGATTTATGTTTAGTAGATTTTTTGTTAAGTAGCGGATTGGCGAATCGGGTTTACCTACACTTAAAGCCACATCCGACTTTTGTATCTGATGCCATGATTAAAGATGTACATTACACAATAAGTTTTTTAGCCGCTACTGGAAATCAACAACTTACATCCTTTACCCAAAGACTGCAAGACAATATTGCATCAGGGCATTTAGTACTATCTGAAGATTACTTCTGGACATCGCCTTTAGCCTTTTGGGAAATACCCAACTACCTCAAAAATGAGTTAGCCAATGCGAGTTTGGTTATAGTCAAAGGAGATGCTAATTATCGTCGATTATTAGGCGATCGCCACTGGGATCTTACCACTGACATTGCAGATATAGTTTGTTACCTACCTGTGCCAATGGTAGCTCTACGCACCCTAAAGTCAGAAGTAGCAGTTGGTTTAAAACCAGAAGTTATTGAGAAAGTAGCAAAATCTGACTCTTCTTGGTTGACAAATGGACAGTGGGGTGTGATTCAGTTGGTGATTTAGGCAATTTTGAAACATCGAGATAATTTGTAAAAGAAGTATACGTATCTTCACTACTTCTACGGTCGTCTACCCTACCCGTATCACCACAACCAGCTTAGGATAGACTAGAACAACTTTCTAAGGAAAATGGTAGAAAAAATCACAGCTGTGTTTAATGGCAAAGTGTTCTATCCGGCTGAACCGATCGCATTGCCAATTAATACTCGCGTGCGAATCAGTATTGAAATTTTACCGCCAAGCGAACATGAAACGGTATCATTTCTGCAAACGGCGCGATCGCTCAACCTCGAAGGGCCGGCTGACTGGTCTGCCAATATAGATAAATATTTGTACAGTAAATAAACTTTTCATGCATTCTGAAGTCTTTCTGGATACATCATTTGCCATTGCCTTATCTGCACCGAGCGATCGCTTGCATGACCGAGCCTTACATCTGGCTAAAATGTTACAAGCAGCAGAAACTCGTTTGGTGACAACACAGGCGGTGATGTTGGAAATTGGCAATGCCTTATCCCAACAACCTTATCGTCAGGCTGCAATCATATTGTTAAATTCTCTAGTAGCAGACTCCAAAGTAGAAATTGTCCCCCTTTCCCAAGAACTCTACGAACGTGCTTTCGAGCTATATCGAGAACAAACAGAGAAAGAATGGGGATTTGTCGATTGCGTATCTTTTATTGTCATGCAATATAGTGGAATCATTGAAGCACTAACCGCTGATGAGCATTTTCAACAAGCAGGCTTTCGAGCCTTACTGCGAGAAAATTTGCCGTAAGGATTTGGGAATTGGGTATGAGACATTAATTATTCACAAATGACAAATGACTAATGACTAATGACAATTAAATATTTCGTTACAATTGGCGTGTGCGTTAGGCATTCAAGAGTTATCAGCCATGAAATTGATTTCCGATCCACCGATTCCTGTGAAAATTCAAAAGATGAAGGAACGGGTGCGGTGGATGCATCCAAGTTTTGTGCAACGGGGAATTGACCAAACCAGTCTAGTTATTGACGATCACAGGCAGGATAATCCAGAATTTTCCTTTATGGTTATTGGTGATTCTGGTACTCAATCCCATTATCGACAACACCCCCAACGAAAGGTTGCCGAACTGATGCTGACTCACCGCGATGATTGCAGCTTTGTGTTGCACACTGGTGATGTAATCTATGTGGTGGGTTCCCAAGAGTATTATTCAACAAACTTTATTGAGCCTTACCGGGAATTTCTTGTCGGTGGCAACAACCCGAACAGCATTCCTTACGATCGTATGGTGTTTAATCTGCCATTCTTGCCAGTACTTGGTAATCATGATTACTACGATGTGCCGTTAATGTACCGTTTATTTACTGGCACAACATCGTCACTACGTCGCCTGTTCCGCTACAAAGACATTGAGATTGGCTGGCATGGATCGTATCAAGGTAATGCTTATGCACGAGCATTTATGGACTATACCCAGGCGATGTCTCCACAAGAGTTAGAACGTCATTTAGATCGGCACTACACTGCTAAGACCGATACAGGGCGATGTTTGCGTTATCAACCTGGACATTTTACTCGTTTACCCAATCGCTATTACACCTTTCGTTACGGCGGGATTGACTTTTTTGCACTAGATTCTAATACCTTTAATACACCATCACCTTTACCTGCAACGAAAGAAGGGGAAATTTACCGTCGGGAATTACAAAAGCGTCGCCAGGAAATAGATCGAGAAGAATTGGAGATTTTGAAAATATGCGATCGCCTCAACCCAGATAAACCCACGGAAGCGGAACAACTTGATGACCTTAGTGCCAAATTAGACCAAATAAACGAAATCAAAATTGACATTGAAAAACAACTAGCATCTCATCAAATGCCTGCCATCGATTTTGAACAACTTGAATGGTTGCGAAGCAGACTAATCGAATCTTGGAACACCTCCGAGGTGCGCGGACGTGTAATCTTTTTCCACCATCCTCCCTACGTCACAGAAGCTACCAAGTGGAATCAAGCACAAACCTTGGCGGTTCGCCACCGTTTGCGCTGGGTGTTTGAACAAGTAGCAGAAACTCTTGGTACTCTAATAAAAGAACGCCCCATAGTTGATTTGATTTTAAACGGCCACGCTCACTGTTTAGAGCATCTTTGCACAACTGACACCGGATTTGCTGATTCTCACATTAACTGCATTATCTCTGGTGGGAGCGGTCATCGTCCCCGTTATCAACGGCGAGAAGGGACTGAATTGATGGAAACTTTTGCTGATATTGCAGGTAAACCCACTCGGAAAGTTGCAGATTCAACGCTATTTGTGGGCCGTCATAACTACAATTTCCAGAACCGACTGCCTTATTCATGTGTGCGGATTGATGTTCTGGATGGTAGCCCGCCCAAGTTTATCATCAGGCCGTTGATTACTGAACGGATTGAACAAGAGTGGCATAACACGGAACTTGAACCTTTTGCGATCTAAACGGGATGCGGCAAGTAATTAAACTACATCATTCCCCATCTCACTTAAAAATCAAATCTTAGTGCTGCTGGGTTGCTTGGAGTGATTTTGTTAGTGTTTTTCCAAATGCACCTTTGCATTGAGACAAAAGCTAGGTATATCCTAATCTTAAATAGAGTTACGATCATCTCAAATTATGGCAGGACATAGTAAATGGGCAAATATTAAGCGCCAGAAAGCGGTAGTAGATGCAAAAAGGGGAAAAACCTTCACTCAGTTATCCAGGGCGATTATCGTTGCGGCTAGAAGCGGCGTCCCAGATCCGGCGCTGAATTTTCAACTTCGCACGGCAATTGACAAGGCAAAGGCAGCAAGTATTCCCAATGATAATATTGAACGAGCGATCGCTAAAGGTGCAGGCACTTTTGGCGGCGATAATGCTACCTTTGAAGCGATTCGCTACGAAGGTTATGGCCCTGGTGGTGTAGCGATTTTAATCGAAGCCCTCACAGATAATCGCAATCGCACTGCTGCTGACTTGCGTGTAGCTTTTAGTAAAAATGGTGGCAATCTTGGTGAAACAGGTTGCGTTAGCTGGATGTTTGAACAAAAAGGTGTTTGTGTAGTACAAGGTGTAGTCGACGAAGAACAGCTTTTAGAAGCATCCCTCGAAGGTGGTGCCGAGTCTTATGAAATGACTGAAGATGAGATGGCTGAGGTTTTTACTGATATTGGAAATTTAGAAACCCTTAGTCAGACACTCAAAAATCAAGGCTTTAAGGTGACTGATGCCGAATTGCGCTGGATTCCTAGTAATAGTGTAGAAGTTACCGATTCCGATCAGGCGCGATCGCTTTTCAAGTTAATTGATACTCTAGAAGGCCTGGATGACGTGCAAAATGTCACAGCTAACTTTGACGTAGCAGAAGAATTGATGGCTCTCAGCATTTCCTAATCAAAATTAACCCCGGTATTATAGCCAAATTACAGTTATTTGAATGATGTCCAGATTGTTACATTTAAGATTGAAATATCAGCAAGTATTTTTTAGCCAAGTATTCCACGTAGGCCCATACGATTCAGTTAAGCTTTTTTTTGATGAGAATTCCAGATTGTAGAGACAGCGATTTATCGCGTCTCTTGCCTTAACCGAGTAAATCCTATATTTGACGAATGTAAAAATAGACATGAAAGATTCATATTAATTACAAACTGATGACATACGTCTATTGGATAGTTAAATTGTTGATTACCTAATGAGGATTTTTCAAGTGAATAAGTTCGCTAAAGCTTTAATTTTGGCTCTAATTTTTGCTGCACCTGTAACCGCTTTTGCATCTCAAGCTCAAGCTAAAACTATCCATCATCCTAGCGTAAAATCTGCTAAAGTTCATCATACGAAACATCACAAGCATCATGCTAAAAAACTAGTTCATAAACACTTATAAATAGTTACTATTAGTCGTAAAAGTTTCTAGTAGCTCTATAATCAAGTTTAGTGTTGGTTTCTCTGAAAAGATAACTGTATTATTTAACCCCGCTGGAATCCCTACCAATCAGTGGGTTTTTTATTAACTTGCTCAAGGGTGCGATCGTATAAAAATCAAAGTTCAAAGCGATCGCCTAATCATATCTGCCACTATCCAATTAGTCTTCAGAACATATATGAACGCAGACTATTTAGAAGAATCACTTTTTCGTGAATTGGAGGAGCGTTTGCTTCAACCCGATGTACGAAAGTCAGCGAAAGATATCATGGATTTACTTGCTGACGAGTTCATTGAATTCGGAAGCTCAGGGCGTGTTTTTAATAAACAGCAAATTATCGAGAGCTTGCAGAATGAATCCATCCAACCTCTGACTCAAAGATTGATAACAGAATTTAAAACGTTAGTTTTAGCTACAGGGGTTGTTTTAGTAACTTATCGTATAGTCAGAAATATATCTGGCAAACAACCTGTTCATTCGTTGCGAAGTTCCATCTGGAAATTAAACAACGATCAATGGAAAATGATCTTTCATCAGGGCACTTTGGTTAGAAAATCATCAGTGCAGTATGATGAATAATTGGCCAAAATTATTTAGAATCAAAGTTTCGCATAAAAAAGGCTCAAGCATTCCTGCCTGAGCCTTTTCTAAATTAAATTCAAGTTAGTAGCGGTTGTTGCTGCGGTTGTAGCCGCCGCCACCACCACGGTTCCCAAAGGAACCACCACTTCTGTCTTCTTTAGGCTTGGCTTTATTTACCTTGAGGTCACGACCAAGCCATTCAGCACCATCAAGAGCTTCAATGGCTTTTGCTTCTTCATCTTCTGAACTCATTTCCACGAAAGCAAAGCCGCGTAAACGACCTGTTTCACGGTCTGTGGGTAGTTGAACACGCTTTACAGCACCATATTCTGCAAATACAGCACTCAGCGCATCTTGTGTAACATCATAGGAGAGGTTACCAACGTAAATTGACATCAAATGTCTCCAAAATCATAAGTTTGTAGAGATTTAGATTTCGGAGAGAAGTCTGTAATACCAAAAGGAAAAAGCCTGTCAATACTAAAAACAAACACTGTCGCCGAATTAATTCTCATTTCACTTCCCATGATGACATAGGAGGCAAATTTCTGGGTAAAAGTTTGAAAAACTGTTATAAAAAGTTATATAAGTGGTTAATAGCTAGATGTTGGCTGGTCTAAAAACGGGTGAGGCTACTCGATCTCTTTAGTTTCTCCCTCCGGTAGGGTGTAGTAGCGTCGTTGCGATTGCCACTTCCCCTCTGATTCTTGGAAAAATTCGGAAATCTGGGATTCATTAGTGGTTTGTACGATTCTGAGCAATGATGTCACGCCTTACCTTCCTCACCTAATGCAAATATATATCTGGCAAAAAACTTCATTCTTGCTGTTGTTGCTATGGTACTTATCACCCTGTTTTTGCCATATTACGCAGGGGGAGTAAAAAAATAGTGTTCTCCGGTACATTATATATAAACTTAAAAAAGCAATAAATCTTTAATATTCTTAACAAGAAATAAAGTACTGTAATTACGAGTATTTATGCGAGAATAAAAAGTGAGATGCAAAAACAAGGGTAATTCTTGTAATACCGCCCATCTTAGGATGTGGGACAAAAAGTTTCATATCTTTAGAAAAACCCAGGCTTCCCCTATGGGTAGATTTCAGAAAACTGACAAATATTTATACTTTGTTTATAATTTATTATCTGCAAGAAGATTTTCTACCTCTGCGTAAGAAGTAGAGCGGTGAGAAGTTTTGGATTTTTATGGGAAAACAGTAATTTCTGATACAGAAATTTAGTGTAAGACAGCTTATGAATTCTCGCCGTTTTTCGTTAATGATATCTCTCAAAATTACTTGGTAAAACACGGCTGTTAACCCCAAAAGCTCCCCAATAAGAGAAAAATAAATGATTTTGGATATGAATAAGCCGCACAAGCAGGTGAAAATAACAGATCCGCTAGCCGCCGACCAGCTCATTAATATCCAGTTAAATTCAGTTGTGAAAACTGAGGTAGTTATGCCTGGGGTGGTCACTGAGCCTGTCCTGAGCGTAGCCGTTGGCGCAGCCTCTCGTAGAGAAGGGCGCAGCCGAAGTGCGGGCTGGGCCTACGCAGATTTAAAGAGTAGACTTCTTGCAAACAGCACTAGTGCAACAGGTGAAAAAGGTAAAAAAGAAAATTACTTACTTTCCTCTACCTCTGTAAGAAGTTTATTTATTTCTTGTTTGCTAGGTATAGGGCTGCTGACGGCAAGTTGCGGCTCGTTGCCCAAAGAATCAGCAGATGCACAATCCCAGAGTCGCGCTAGTAGGAAAGGCAGTGGTGCAACACCTGTAGATGTGGCGATCGCTCGAACTGATTTGCTGCAAAAATCACTAGAATATACAGGTAATACAACACCGTTTCGGATTGTATCATTGCGATCGCAAGTAGAAGCCCGGTTGTTGGCTTTGAACCTAGATGTAGGCGATAGGGTAAAGCTTGGGCAAAACGTCGGGCGGTTAGATGATGCCATACTTATGACCGAATTAAAGCAAGCAGAAGCAGAACTAGCAGCCCTTAAATCAGAAGTAGCTAGGGCAACCAATCAGGTAAGCAATGCCCGTGCAGACGTTGAGCGGGCGCGGCTAGAAGTGGTGCAAGCTCAGGCAGACTCACAACGGCAACAGAATCTATTTAAAGCCGGAGCGATCGCTGAACAAACTGCCCAACAAGCGCGTACCCAGGCGCAAACAGCAGCCCAGGCACTACGGGCAGCTCAAGAGCAGATGCGTACAGAACAGCAAGCTGTTGCTGCGGCCCAAGGTAGAGTATTGGCCCAACAGGCATTGGTTGCTCAAACCAAAGAGCGGAGGTCTTACACTCGGCTGACATCTCCTATCACTGGCGTAGTCACAGAAAAGGTGACAGAACCAGGCAACCTTTTGCAAGCAGGTAGCGAAGTCTTAAAAATTGGTGATTTTAACCGTGTCAAAGTCGTTGTGCAAGTTTCCGAATTAGAACTAGCACAAATTCAGGTTGGGCAGTCTGTACAAGTCCGTTTAGATGCCTTCCCCAAAGAAGCGTTAATTGGCAGAGTTACGCGCATTTCCCCAGCTGCCGATGCCACAGCTCGCTTGATACCTGTAGAAGTAGTGATTCCCAACAATCAGGGCAAGATTGGCAGCGGACTACTGGCGCGAGTCAATTTTGAAAACCAGACTCAACAGCGGGTAGTAGTACCGCAAACAGCTATTCAAAAACAAGCAGGGGCAGCAAAGGCAGCAGCGAAAGAGCAAGAAAACCGCTCGGGGACGCTATTTGTGGTGAAAGACACAGATGGTAAGACGAAAGTAGCGACACGTGCTGTCACCTTAGGACAAAAAGCTGATGGCAAAGTGGAAATTTTATCCGGCTTACAAGCGGGAGAGCGCTATGTTGTTCGTAGTGGTAAGCCGTTAAAAGAAGGTGACACTGTAGGTCTTTCAATTCTTTCAGAAAAGCAATAGTAGGGTGGGGAGTAACCACCATATTAATGAAAAAAGTACTCAGTAGTCAGCACTTAGCACTTATCACTTAGTATCATGCAACAGGCAAATAATAATAGTGGCAGTGGCGGATTTAGCCTTAGTGCGATCGCTATCCGCCAACACATTGGCACACTCATGCTCACCGTGGCAGTAATTGTCATTGGGGTATTTTTTCTCACCACGATCCAAGTCGATCTGCTACCAGCTATTACCTATCCGCGAATTGGCGTCCGGCTAGAAGCCCCTGGTATTTCACCAGAAGTAGCAGTAGATGAAATCACTAGACCTTTAGAAGAAGCTTTACGGGCAACCGAGAATGTAGTGCAAGTTTTTTCCCGCACCCGTGAAGGACAAGTGAGCCTCGATTTATACTTCCAACCAGGGGGCGATATTGACCAAGCCCTAAACGATGCTACTGCTGCTTTTAACCGAAACCGAGGACAACTGCCAGATACGATAGAGGAGCCGCGCTTATTTAAAGTCGATCCTTCCCAATTACCGGTTTATGAATTGGCATTGACATCTGCTTCTTTGCCAGGTAAAGATTTACGCGTATTTGCTGATGAAGAGTTAACGCGTGAACTCAGTGTCGTGCCAGGAGTGGCCTCAGTTGATGTATCTGGCGGTGCTGAAGAAGAAGTACGAGTGCTTGTTGACTTAAACCGATTGCAAGCTTTGGGTGTCGGGTTAAATGATGTCTTAGATGAATTAACAGCCCGTAACCAAGATACTTCTGGTGGTCGGATTCTGGGGCAAAACTCTGAGCCATTGACTCGGACTGTCGGACGCTTCCAAAATGCCAAGGAAATTGAAAACCTTTCTTTAGAAGTTTCTTCTCCTGCTAGTGCTAATACCAGTAATAGCAGTAATAGCACTACCACTTCCACTTCCACTACTCCTGCACCTTCCCGCCGCGTCTACTTGCGAGACTTTGCAGAGGTAATTGACGATACAGAAGAACAGCGAGTATTTGTTTACTTAAATCGCCAACCTGCGGTGAAATTTTCAATTCAAAAGCAGCCTGAAGCCAACACAATCACGGTTGTAGATGCTGTTAAGCGGCGAATTGAACAATTACGGCAATCAGGTTTAATTCCAGCAGACATGACTTTGAGTCCCACCACAGATGAATCTGTCTTCATCCGTAATTCTTTAAACGATGTCATCTTTTCGGGGATTTCTGGGGCATTGTTAGCAGCCGCAGCAGTGTTGTTATTTTTGGGATCGTTCAGGCAAACATTTATTATCAGTTTGACGATTCCGCTGTGTACTCTGGCGGCGATCGCTTTGATGAGAATATTTGGCTTGACTTTGAATGTATTCAGTTTGGCAGGTCTGACATTAGGAGTCGGTCAAGCAATTGATACATCGGTTGTGATTTTGGAGAACATTTCTGAAAAAGCGGGGATGACTCCCAATCAAAAAGAGATCGAGGCAGAGGGGCAGAGGAGAAATTCAAGATTCTTTATTGACAGTGCCATTAATGCTTCCCAAGAAGTAGAATCTGCTTTAGTTGCTGCTACGGGTGCTAACTTAGTTTCCGTAGTGCCATTCCTTTTAATTGGCGGCTTTATTGCACTGCTATTTAATGAGTTGATTCTGACAATTAGCTTCGCAGTTGCAGCATCCCTTGTCGTCGCCATCACAGTAGTACCAATGCTGTCTTCTCGACTCTTGGGAATTCGCTGGTCTAGTCGAATCAGCGAATTTTGGCTGCTTAGACAATTTAATCACCGATTTGAAGATGCTACGCGAGGATACGGTAACTTCTTAACCAAGGTTTTACGCTATCGACTCCTCGTCGTTATCGCTGCTTTGGGAATTTTAGGCGGCAGCAGCTTCTTTATGTTTGGTCAAATTCCCCAAGAAATTTTACCCCGGATCAGTACTGGTCAAGCTAACTTGAGAGCGCAGTTTCCTCCCGGTACACCTTTAGCAACTTCTGAAAAAGTAATGCAAATTGTCGATGACATTTTGCTCAAACAACCAGAAACCCAGTCTGCTTTCACAACTGTGGGTGGTTCTTTGTTTGGTAGCAATACTACAGAGAATCCTTTACGTGCCAGCAGCACTATTAATCTAAAACCAGGCACAGATGTCGAAGCTTTCGTCAAAAAAGTAACTCAAGAATTTAACAAACTCAACTTAGCAGGAATTTTGCTGCGCCTCAATCCTGGTCAGGTGCGGGGTTTAATCTTGAGTAATTCTCCAGTGCAAGGGTCAGAAGTTGACGTGATTCTGCAAGGTGAGAATGAAGAAAACTTAACGCAAGCAGGCGCACAAGTGCTGCAAGCATTGCAGGAAAGGGCAAAATTAGCGACATTCCGACCAGATGCCGACCCCCGACAACCAGAAATCCAAATTCGCCCCGACTGGGAACGGGTTTCAGCTTTAGGGTTGAGCGCTCAACAAATTGGTGCAACAGTTCAAACAGCAATTGAAGGTTCAGTTCCCACACAAATTCAACGCGGTAATCGTTTAGTTGATGTGCGGGTGCAGCTAAATAAAGAAGCTATTCAGCGTCCTTCCCAACTAGAGCAATTACCGCTATTTACAGAAAATAATCAACTAATCCGTCTTTCAGATGTTGCGAACATTCAAGAAGGTCAAGCGCCTGGTGAGGTGCAACGGATTAATCAGCGCCAAGCTTTTATTGTGGCAGGAAATCTGAGCGAGGGAGCTAGTCTTGGTGAAGCGATCGCAGAAGTCAACGAGGTACTCAAAGATGTAGACTTACCTGATGGCGTTTCAATTGTACCTAGTTCTGCCCAAGAAACTAATCAGCAACTTCAGGATGCTTTAAAAACTTTGGGGGCGTTGGCAACGTTCTTAATCTTTGTAGTCATGGCGGTACAATACAATTCCCTGATTGACCCATTGGTAATTATGTTCACCGTACCACTGGCCTTAGCTGGGGGACTTTTTGGGCTTTATATTACCCAAACTGCAATTGGTGCAACTGTAATTGTTGGTGTCGTCCTGCTGGTAGGAATTGTGGTCAACGCAGGAATTCTCATGGTAGAACTAGCGAACCAAATTCGGGATGAAATTGGTTGTAGTCGTCAAATTGCCATCATGAAAGCTGCACCTCAACGCTTGCGCCCAATTATCATGACCACAGTCACCACTATCTTGGGACTGTTTCCTTTGGCATTGGGTATTGGCGAAGGTTCTGAGTTTTTGCAGCCTTTAGGGATTGTAGTTTTCTTTGGGATGGCGATCGCAACGATGCTGACATTATTTATCATCCCCTGTTTTTATATTCTGCTGCACGATTTGCTAGGTGGAAATTGGGCAAAGCCAGTGTTAATCAGGTTGCGTGGAGTTACGAAAAAACTTATCAGCTAATGAGCATTTAACTTGCACATAGCGCAATACCAATTTTGCTGGCGATCGCGATCGCTATTTGTTTCTGGAATGGTTATAAATAGACAACCGTTTGCCATAGTTTCTCAACCTTATAACCATTTCAGATATCCACTTAGATATCACCCCTGTTCTAACCAAGCCAGCCCATTCCCGAATGCTAAAAACAAAGTTTTCCAAAGTTTATGACGCTCAGAGTCAACAAAACGATAGTCTTAGCTGAGTAAATGAATAAAAACTAATATCTCATTACAAGGCATTCTTTCTTGTTTGTGCCTTTTGTGCTTGAAAGCTTATGCTAATCCGCTCCGCCACAATCACTGACGTACCCGCAGTTTTACCAATGGTTGCCAAAATTTGTGCTTTGCATGAGTCTTGGGATTCCGCCAAGTATGGTTTTCTGCCGCATCCAGAACAGCGTTATGAGCAATGGTTGACGCGTTTGGCAAATAGCGATGGCTTCTCTACGAGACGCGACGCGAACGCCGACGCTTCCAGCGATCGCAGTGTATTTCTAGTATCCGAAAATGAAGGGCAAATTGTAGGGTTTCTGGTAGCAACAGTTGAGCGAGAAATACCAATTTATCGGTTACAGGAATTTGCTTTTATTCATGATATCTGGGTAGAGCCGGAATATCGCCAAAAAGGAATTGCGCAGCAGATGGTGATGCTAAGTATTGAACGCTTTCATCAGATGGGTATCAAGCAAATTCGTCTAGATACAGCAATTGCTAACGAGGCTTCACGGCGGTTATTTGCATCTTGTGGTTTTCGAATCAGCATTATTGAAATGCTGATTGAATTGAGTCATTAGTCATAAGCTTATGACTAATGACTAATGACAAAGGACTAACTAGCTAACAGAGTTTTTTCTAGAGAAGTCCAACGGAAAGAGCGATCGCCACCCCTTTCAATGATTACTCTCACTCGTGGTTCTAGTTGAGGCAAATTTGTCAAATACTCAAGTTCTTGATTTGAAAGAATATGCCCTTCAATAATCCACAAGACCAGCCCCTTAGACTTTGGTGGTAGCTGTTCTAGATGAGAATTGAGAATTGGGGGTAAATAGTACACATGACCCACTGCGGCACCGCTACCAGTGCTTTTTTTTCCAAGATGAGGAGGTCTGACTCCATGAATTCTTGTGAGATACGCAGCTAAATCACCCAGTCCTTTAGCAGTAATGTGGAGGGTAGTATAGCCAGCTGCCCGTAGTCGGCGCTGATATCGACCTTCATAACCTCCTTCCAGAGGTACATACACTCCCAGAGCGCCAAACTTTTCCAGATCGCGGATTAAACCGTTGCCAGTGGTAATTAGTGCCATAGATTTTCGTCTTATCCCACTTAGATATTTCTATTATTTACCCTGAACCGATAGATTAAAAGCATTTTTTTTGGGTATTGGGCATTGGGATTAGGGGAAAGGTGACAGGTGACAGGTAATAGGTGATAATCTTTACTCTGTAACCTGTACCCTATTTCCTGCTCCCTTGCTTCTTCCCTACTCCCTCCCTAAAAATAGCTCTATAAATTACTGGACAAACATAAATAAATAATTTATATTATTAGATTGTGACCAAAAACGCAAATTAGGTTAACTTTTTACTGTCATTCTGAAGTAGTGCTAGCATCAAAAGCTGATGACTTAATCCAAATTGGATAATCTAACTCAGAGCGATCGTAGACTGGTAAACTAAGAAAGCTTTCAGGTCAACATTAGAGCTTATGGAAGAATAACTAAAGTTAATCCTAAGCTTCAAGGTACGTTTACTCCTGTGCCTCTAAAAAAAGCAGGCAAAAACTTAAACAATAGTTTAAGGTGTTTAAGGAAGTAAAACTGAGCAGCAATGTTGGTTTCATGGCATTACGTCAGTCTCAGTTAACGGATACTGGGCGGTAATAACCGCTTAAGTCCAACTGCAACACGGCAGTAGCCAATCTCCGGGAAGCCGCCCTTCGGGCGTGTAAAAATCGGAAAACCCGCCGACAGCGCTGCCTCCAGAAAGTGCCAGAGCAATTGCTTGGACGAAAGCATTGCTGCACACAGCTTAAAGCTGTAGCGCCTTGCATTGATTCCAGAAGTTACTCCTTCCCAACGGGAAGAGACTTGTGGCTGTTCTGGTGATCTAAATGAGTGAAGCTAAACAGATTCACCAAGCAGTAAGGACACGGTTTGTTGTGTCCGAAAGCATTTGGAGCGGTTTATTAAAACCATTCCAAATTTCGCAGGCTAACCTAGCCTAAACTGATGCGTACAAAGCGTGTCCTCTAAAGTCCAATTCCAAGGTCAGCAAGTAGAAAGGAGAACCAGTTACTGTGTCTGTAGGTATTCTCGGCACCAAGCTGGGCATGACTCAAATATTTGACGAAGCAGGAGTATCTATTCCTGTAACTGTCATTCAAGCAGGGCCATGCACTGTTACACAAGTTAAAACGAAAGAAACCGACGGGTACTTTGCCAT
The DNA here is from genome assembly GCF_034530915.1 of Nostoc sp. DedQUE09. Classification (NCBI taxonomy): domain Bacteria; kingdom Bacillati; phylum Cyanobacteriota; class Cyanophyceae; order Nostocales; family Nostocaceae; genus Nostoc; species Nostoc sp. DedQUE09. Next base: position 21,680 of record NZ_JAVRCE010000030.1, on the reverse strand, counting down.
TCAAGTTGGTTATGGCGAAGTCAAACCCAAGGCACTAAACAGACCATTATTGGGTCATTTGGCGAAATCATCTGCCCCAGCATTGCGTCACTTAAATGAATATCACACCGATAGCTCTAGTGATTATGCTTTAGGTCAAGAGATTAAAGCAGATATTTTTAGCGCTGGTCAAATTGTCGATGTCGTCGGTACAAGCATCGGTCGCGGCTTTGCGGGAAACCAGAAGCGCAACAACTTTGGTCGCGGGCCAATGTCACACGGTTCCAAAAACCACAGAGCGCCGGGTTCTATTGGTGCTGGTACAACGCCTGGTCGTGTTTATCCAGGTAAGCGGATGGCAGGTCGTTTGGGTGGAAAACGTATTACAATCCGCAAACTGACCATAGTGCGAGTCGATCCAGAACGCAACTTATTGCTGATTAAGGGAGCTATTCCTGGTAAACCAGGCGCTCTAGTAAGTGTTGTGCCTGCAAAAACAGTGGGATAGTCAAAAGTCATTAGTCAGTAGTCAGTAGTCATTGGCTAAGGACAAAAGACAAATGACAAATGACAAATGACAAAGGACAGATAACAAAGATGGTTGAAAGCGTAGTTAAAAATTGGCAAGGAGAACAGGTCGGTGAGACGACCTTCGAATTGCGCGTTGCCAAAGAAGGAACAGCGTCTCATATTGTGCACCGCGCCTTAGTACGGCAATTGACCAATGCTCGTCAAGGAAATGCCAGCACAAAAACTCGTGCTGAAGTCAGAGGTGGTGGCCGTAAACCTTGGCGGCAAAAAGGTACTGGTCGCGCTCGTGCAGGGTCTATTCGTTCACCATTGTGGCGTGGTGGTGGTGTGATCTTTGGGCCAAAGCCTAGAGACTTCGATCTGAAATTGAACCGCAAAGAGCGACGTTTAGCCCTGCGGACAGCATTTGTCGGTCGTATTGACGACTTGATCGTAGTAGAAGAATTTAGCACCGAGCTATCTCGCCCGAAGACTAAAGAATTAGTGGCAGCGCTTGCCCGTTGGGGAATAGTACCAGAAAGCAAGGCACTGTTAATTTTGTCTGAAATTGCGGATACAGATAACGTTTATTTATCAGCCCGCAACATTGAAAATTTAAAACTAATTGCAGCCGACCAGCTAAATGTTTTTGATTTACTGCACGCTGACAAAATTGTAGTTACGGCATCAGCCCTAGAAAAAATTCAGGAGGTCTACAGTGCCTAGCTTTGACCCCCGCGACCTTGCCGACTTAGTACGTCGCCCAATCGTTACCGAGAAAGCGACCATCTTGATGGAGCAAAACAAGTACACCTTTGAAGTAATTCCAAAGGCATCTAAGCCAGAAATCAAGGCTGCAATCGAAGACTTGTTTCAGGTCAAGGTTGTAAAAGTCAACACCACTCTACCACCGCGCAAAAAGCGGCGCGTTGGTAAATTTATTGGCTATAAGCCCCAATATAAGCGAGCGATCGTCACCGTCGCACCTGGGGATGAAGACAAGATTAGACAAGTTCTATTCCCAGAAGTCTAAAAAAGTTTTGAGTTAGGAGTTAAGAGTTACTGAACTCAACACTCAAGACTCAGCAACGCCAGTTGCTACAACGGAGGGAACCTCCGCAACGCACTGGCTCCTCAGCACGGGCTAAACGCCCCGCTACAGCTAACAGCACTCAGCACTGTAAAAATATGGGTACCCGTTCTTATCGCCCTTATACCCCCAGCACTCGCCAAGTTACAATCTCTGACTTTGCGGAAATTACCAGAACCGAGCCAGAAAAATCCCTAACAACCTCGAAGCATCGCGCTAAAGGTCGGAATAATCACGGACGGATTACTAGTCGTCGTCGGGGTGGCGGACACAAACAACTTTATCGGATCATCGATTTTAAAAGGGATAAACATAATATTCCGGCCAAAGTCGCAGCGATTGAATACGATCCTAACCGCAATGCCAGAATTGCCCTTTTGTATTACCAAGATGGCGAAAAACGGTACATACTTCACCCCAACGGGTTGAAAGTTGGAACAATAATTGTTTCTGGACCTGATTCTCCCTTTGAAGATGGTAATGCCTTACCACTCTGGAAGATTCCCTTAGGTACTAGTGTTCACAACGTAGAATTCACTCCTGGTAAAGGTGGTCAAATTGTACGTGCTGCTGGTGCTAGCGCCCAAGTCGTAGCAAAAGAAGGTAATTATGTAACTCTCAAGTTACCTTCAGGAGAAGTCCGGTTGATTCGACGCGAGTGCTACGCCACTATTGGGCAAGTAGGCAACACCGATGCGAGAAACCTGAGTGCAGGTAAAGCCGGACGAAATCGCTGGAAAGGTCGCCGTCCTAAGGTTAGAGGTAGCGTCATGAACCCAGTGGATCACCCACATGGTGGTGGTGAAGGTAGAGCGCCTATCGGTAGATCGGGGCCTGTTACACCTTGGGGTAAACCCACATTGGGTGCGAAGACACGCAATCGCAAGAAACTTAGCAGCAAGTTGATTGTACGTCGTCGTCGTAAGTCTTCTAAACGCGGTCGCGGTGGTCGTGAGTCTTAATCAGTAATGAGTACCGAGTAACGAGTGCTGAGTGGAATTGTCAAACTCAACACTTAAAACTCAACACTTAAAACTCAAGACTCAAAACTTGAGACTCGAAACTTAAAACTCAAAACTCAGCACTCAGAACTCAGCACTTAAAAAATATGGGTCGTTCTCTAAAAAAAGGTCCTTTCGTTGCGGATCATCTCCTAAAGAAAATTGAAAAGCTCAACGACAACAACAGAAAAGAAGTTATTAAAACTTGGTCAAGAGCTTCGACAATTTTGCCTCTAATGGTAGGTCATACCATAGCTGTTCATAACGGACGCCAACACGTTCCCGTTTTTGTAAATGAACAAATGGTAGGACATAAGTTGGGTGAATTTGCCCCGACACGCACCTACAGGGGTCATGGAAAAAGCGACAAAAAAGCGGGTAGGTAGTTATTAGTCATTGGTCATTTGTCATTTGTCATTGGTGAACCAGTGCGGTCTTGGGGGTTTCCCGCATGAGCAACTGGCGAACCCGAAGGGTCATTAGTTATTAGCTTTCGACAAAAGACAAAGGATAAAGGACGAAGGACGAAGGACAAAATTGGAGAAAATTATGGCTACTAATACTACTGAAGTAAAAGCGATCGCTCGTTTTATCCGCATCTCGGCCTACAAGGTGCGTCGGGTACTCGATCAAATCCGTGGGCGATCTTACCGAGAAGCGTTAATCATCCTGGAATTCATGCCCTATCGCGCCACTGAACCCATATTGAAGGTTCTCAGAAGCGCTGCTGCCAATGCCGAACACAACGCTGGGCTAGATCGGACTCAACTAGTGATTACTCAGGCTTATGCCGATCAAGGACCACCGTTGAAGCGCTTCCAACCAAGAGCGCAAGGTCGAGCTTACCAAATTCGCAAGCCGACGTGTCATATTACCGTAGCTGTTGCAGCTGCTCCAGAAAAATAAGCACGTTTACCCAATAAATTGCGTAAAGTAAGAAATTTTAGAGGAAGCATTTGTGGGACAAAAGATTCATCCAGTTGGTTTTCGCCTGGGTATTACACATGAACATCAATCCCGTTGGTTTGCTGTTCCCGATCGCTATCCAGAACTTCTACAAGAAGATTACAAACTCCGTCAATATATAGAACAAAAGCTGGGTAGACAGGCTCAAAACAACGCCGGAATTTCCGAAGTGCGGATTGAGCGCAAAGCCGACCAAATCGACTTAGAAGTACGCACAGCTAGACCTGGGGTAGTAGTGGGACGTGGTGGACAAGGTATCGAATCCTTACGTACCGGACTCCAAGGACTGTTGGGTAGTAACCGTCAAATTCGGATTAACGTAGTTGAAGTTCAACGAGTTGATGCTGATGCCTACCTAATTGCTGAATACATTGCTCAACAATTGGAACGTCGGGTTTCCTTTCGGCGGGTAGTGCGGCAATCGATTCAACGCGCCCAACGCGCTGGTGTCCAAGGTATTAAAATCCAAGTTAGCGGTCGCCTCAACGGTGCGGAAATTGCCCGGACAGAGTGGACTCGTGAAGGTAGAGTACCTTTACATACCTTACGGGCTGACATTGACTACTCTTATTGCACGGCAAAAACTGTTTACGGCATTTTGGGTATCAAAGTATGGGTGTTCAAGGGAGAAATTATTCCTGGACAGGAACCAGATCCACTACCACCAGCAAGCCGCGATCGCGAACGTGACCCACGCGATCGCGAACGTGAACCCCGCCGCCGTCAACAACAACGTCGTCGCCAGCAATTTGAAGACCGCTCAAATGAAGGATAAATCGTCATTAGTCATTAGTCATTAGTCATTAGTAAATGGCAGATGACAAATGACATAGACGGCCTTTGGCGGCTTCCCGTAGGGTAGGACAAATGACAAATGACAAGTAACAAACCATGTTAAGCCCTAGAAGAACTAAATTCCGCAAACAACAGCGCGGACGGATGGAAGGACTAGCCAGCCGTGGTAGTAGCCTCAACTTCGGTGATTTTGCACTCCAAGCTCAAGAACCTGCTTGGATTACCTCGCGTCAAATCGAGGCTTCCCGTCGGGCAATGACTCGTTATATTCGTCGGGGTGGACAAATCTGGATTCGGATTTTCCCTGATAAACCAGTAACCATGCGTCCTGCTGAAACCCGGATGGGTTCCGGTAAAGGTAATCCAGAGTTTTGGGTAGCTGTAGTCAAGCCAGGACGAATTTTGTTTGAAATTGGTGGAGTTTCTGAAGAAATAGCCCGTGAAGCGATGCGTTTGGCTTCATTTAAACTGCCCATCAAAACTAAATTTATTGTGCGCTCTCAACCACAGGAGCAGGAGTAGCTTATGCCTCTTCCCAAGATTTCAGAAGCTAGAGAATTAAGCGACGAGAAGCTCTCTGATGAAATTGTCGCGATCAAAAGACAACTATTTCAGTTGCGCTTGCAAAAAGCCACCAGACAACTAGAAAAACCCCATCAGTTTCGACAATTGCGCCACCGCCTAGCCCAACTGCTGACGCTAGAAACAGAACGCAAACGGGCAGCAAGTCAATCGGCTAAAGAAGCAAAGTAGGAGATTATGGCAGTTAAAGAACGAGTTGGCTTGGTAGTGAGCGATAAAATGCAAAAAACTGTGGTAGTCGCCATAGAAAACCGCGCTCCTCACCCCAAGTACGGCAAGATTGTGGTTAACACCCAACGATATAAAGTTCACGACGAAGAAAATCAGTGTAAAGTAGGCGATCGCGTTCGCATTCAGGAAACTAGACCCCTGAGTAAAACCAAGCGCTGGAAAATCACAGAAGTCCTGAACGTCAAGCCTACTTAAACCTCATCGTTGTTAGTTTCTAACAACATTACAAGGGAGAATAATTGTGATTCAACCTCAGACTTACCTGAATGTCGCAGATAATAGCGGTGCCCGCAAACTAATGTGTATCCGCATCTTAGGCGGAGGCAACCGTCGTTATGGTTTCATCGGCGATAAAATTATCGCAGTTGTCAAAGATGCTACACCCAACATGGCTGTTAAAAAGTCTGATGTTGTGGAAGCAGTAATTGTTCGGACTCGGAAAGCTGTAAATCGTGACAGCGGCATGAGTATTCGCTTTGATGATAACGCTGCTGTAATCATCAACAAAGACGGTAATCCCAGAGGCACACGGGTTTTTGGCCCAGTTGCACGGGAACTGCGCGATAAAAACTTCACCAAAATTGTTTCTCTGGCTCCGGAGGTGCTTTAATGGCAACCAAACAGGGTACGCCCAAAGTATTCCACAAAATGCACGTCAAAACTGGCGACACTGTACAAGTGATTGCTGGCAAAGACAAAGGAAAAGTTGGCGAAATTACTCAGGCACTTCCCCAACTGAGTAAAGTCATCGTCAAAGGTGTCAACATTAAAACCAAGCACGTTAAACCCCAGCAGGAAGGGGAATCAGGGCGAATTATTACCCAAGAATTCCCAATTCATAGCTCCAACGTAATGCTTTATTCCACCAAGCAAAACGTTGCCAGTCGTGTTGGTTACACCTTTACCTCAGAAGGCAAAAAGGTGAGAAAACTCAAGAAAACTGGCGAAATTCTCGATAAATAGTTAGAAGTTAGGAATTAAGAGTTAGGAATTAAATTTAACTCATAACTCATAACTCATAACTTATAACTCATAACTTTGTTCCCTGACCAAGCCCAGGGATATCAGGACAAAAAACTATGGCGACAACAAGACTCAAAACCTTATATCAAGAGACAATCGTTCCCAAACTGATTAATCAGTTTCAATATACCAACGTTCATCAAGTACCGAAGTTGGTAAAGGTGACGATTAACCGGGGTTTGGGTGAAGCAGCTCAAAATGCGAAGTCTCTAGAGGCATCCATTAACGAAATTGCCCTGGTAACAGGTCAAAAACCAGTGGTGACACGGGCGAAAAAGGCGATCGCTGGCTTTAAGATTCGTCAAGGGATGCCTGTGGGGATCATGGTTACTCTCAGAGCCGAACGGATGTATGCCTTTTTCGATCGGTTAGTTAGCCTGTCACTACCTAGAATTCGAGATTTTCGCGGCGTTAGCCCTAAAAGCTTTGACGGACGCGGTAACTACACTTTGGGTGTGAGAGAACAGCTAATTTTTCCAGAAGTCGAATACGACAGCATCGATCAAGTGCGTGGGATGGATATTTCCATCATCACCACAGCAACAAACGACGAAGAAGGACGCGCCTTACTTAAAGAATTAGGAATGCCTTTTCGCGATCAATAAGTTCATCTATAGAGGGAACGATGGCGGCTAACGACACAATTGCAGATATGCTGACGCGCATCCGCAATGCCAACCTGGCGCGGCATCAAACTACACAAGTGCCAGCGACAAAATTGACCCGAAGCATTGCCAAAGTGCTACGGGAGGAAGGCTTTATTGCTGAAATCGAAGAAGCAGAAGAAGGGGTAAAACGCAATCTGGTGATTTCCCTGAAATACAAGGGAAAAAACCGTCAGCCTCTGATCACCGCCTTAAAGCGAGTGAGTAAGCCTGGCTTGCGTGTTTATTCAAATCGAAAAGAATTACCAAGGGTACTAGGCGGCATTGGCATTGCCATTATTTCTACATCCAGTGGCATTATGACTGACCGCGAAGCGCGGCGTCAGAACTTGGGTGGCGAAGTACTTTGTTACGTTTGGTAGTCATTGGTCATTAGTCATTGGTCATTAGTCATTTGTTATTAGTGAAAGACAAAGGACAAAGGACAAAGGACAAATAACAAAGGACAAAAAGTCATGTCACGTATTGGTAAACGTCCAATTACTATTCCCGCCAAAGTTCAAGTGGCGATCAATGGTACGAATATTGTGGTGAAAGGCCCGAAAGGAGAACTTTCTCGCACTCTCAGAGATAATGTCTCACTCTCTCAAGAGGGAGAAATATTACACGTAAATCGTCGGGATGAAACTCGGACATCGAAGCAATTGCACGGCTTGAGCCGCACTTTAGTTGCCAATATGGTCGAGGGAGTTTCCCAAGGTTTTCAGCGCCGCTTGGAAATCCAAGGTGTTGGTTACAGGGCACAAATTCAAGGGCGTAACCTAGTTTTAAATATGGGTTATAGCCATCAAGTGCAAATTGAACCACCAGATGGAATTCAGTTTGCAGTAGAAGGTACCACTAACGTCATTGTTAGCGGCTATGACAAAGAAATCGTAGGTAACACAGCCGCCAAAATTCGTGCCGTTCGTCCACCAGAACCTTACAAAGGTAAAGGCATCCGCTATGCCGGTGAAGTGGTCAGACGAAAAGCTGGTAAGACTGGTAAGGGTGGTAAGAAGTAGAAATGAAACTTACTCGTAGAGAATCAAAAAACCGTCGTCATCGACGCGTTCGCGGCAAAGTTGTTGGCTCCCCAGAACGTCCGCGTTTAGCGGTATTTCGTTCTAATGAGCATATTTATGCCCAAGTAATTGATGATACTCAGCATCAAACTATCGTGGCCGCATCGACTGTAGAACCAGAGTTGAAATCTAGTTTAGCGTCATGTGCAAACCGTGACGCATCGGTACAAGTTGGGAAGTTGATCGCAGTGCGATCACTAGAAAAAGGCATTACCAAAGTAGTCTTTGATCGCGGTGGTAACTTATATCATGGTCGTGTCAAAGCACTCGCTGATGCGGCACGCGAAGCTGGTTTAGATTTCTAAAGTCATTGGTCATTAGTCATTAGTTATTGGACAAATGACAAAGGACAAATGACAAATGACAACTGACAAATGACGTTCACCAGAGCATGAATTATGGCAACAGAGCGTAAAAGTAGAACAAAGCGTGCCAAAAAAGAAGAAACCACTTGGCAAGAGCGGGTGATCCAAATCCGCCGCGTAAGTAAAGTGGTCAAAGGTGGTAAAAAACTCAGCTTCCGAGCGATCGTTGTCGTTGGTAACGAACGCGGTCAGGTTGGAGTTGGAGTAGGCAAAGCTTCAGATGTAATAGGTGCTGTTAAAAAAGGCGTAGCCGACGGCAAAAAACACCTCATTGATATCCCAATCACCAAATCCAACTCCATCCCCCATCCTATTGATGGTGTCGGTGGTGGTGCAAAAGTGCTTATGCGTCCAGCCGCACCTGGTACTGGGGTAATTGCTGGTGGTGCTGTGCGAACTGTGTTGGAATTAGCCGGAGTTCGTAACGTCCTAGCCAAACAACTAGGCTCCAACAATCCGCTCAATAATGCTAGAGCCGCAGTTAATGCCTTATCTACACTGCGTACCCTTTCTGAAGTAGCCGAAGATCGCGGTATTCCTATTCAAAATCTCTACATCTAATTTAGTCATTAGTCATTGGTCATGAGTCATTAGTGAATAACAAAGGACAAATGACAAATGACAAACGACAAATGACAAACGACAAATGAGAACTTGATAACTTATGAGACTCCATGATGTTAAGCCGCAAAAAGGCTCAAAGAAACGCAAGCGCCGTGTAGCCAGAGGTATTTCTGCTGGTCAAGGCGCTAGTGCTGGTCTAGGTATGCGGGGTCAAAAATCTCGTTCTGGTAGTGGTACCCGCCCAGGTTTTGAAGGTGGTCAACAGCCATTGTACCGCCGCTTACCTAAGCTGAAGGGCTTTCCGATTATTAATCAGAGGATTTACACTACGATTAATGTAGAGAAGCTAGCCTCCCTTCCCGCGAATACGGAAGTAACTTTGACCTCATTGAAAGCCGCAGGTATCCTGACTGCTGTCAAAGGGCCACTGAAAGTTTTAGGTAACGGGGAATTGAGCATCCCGCTCAAAGTACAAGCGGCAGCTTTCACAGGTTCAGCTCGTAGCAAAATTGAGGCAGCTGGTGGTAGTTGTGAAGTCTTATGAGTGAGCCGGAACAGCGCACTTAAATGCAAGCCAACTCGCTGCCAGTGCTTGGTTCACTATAAAGGTAGCACTCTATGATCAGTCGAGATAAAGCCCCAACGGCTCAAGAAACTTTTATGCAGATGGCACAGGCAGCTGGCCTAAGAGGTAGGCTGCTTGTGACCGTCGGTATTTTAATTTTGGTTCGCCTGGGTATTTTCTTACCCGTACCAGGGATTGATAGACCGAGATTTGCCGAAGCCATATCGGGCAGTAATTCCATATTCGGCTTATTGGATATATTTTCCGGGCGAGGACTTTCGACTTTGGGAGTCTTTGCTTTAGGAATTTTGCCCTTCATTAATGCGTCTATTATCATCCAATTGCTCACTGCGGCAATTCCATCTTTAGAAAATTTACAAAAAAATGAAGGGGAAGCCGGTCGGCGAAAAATATCGCAAATTACCCGCTATGTCACTGTAGTTTGGGCAATTCTTCAAAGTACAGCTTTTTCGGCATTATTCCTTCAGCAATTCGCCATCAAGCCAGGGCCCATATTTGTCGCTGAAACTGCGATCGCTTTGACTGCTGGTTCTATGTTCGTCATGTGGGCATCAGAACTAATTACAGAACGGGGCATTGGTAATGGTGCATCCTTGTTGATTTTTGTCAACATTGTTGCGTCATTACCAAAAGCTTTAGGCGATACCATCGATTTGGTACAAGTAGGTGGTCGGGAAACAGTAGGTCGGGTGATCGTGCTGATCTTAGTTTTCCTAGCAACAATTGTTGGTATTGTGATTGTGCAAGAAGGAATGCGCCGCATCCCAATTATTTCAGCTCGTCGCCAAGTAGGTCGGAGAGTTTTAGCAGAGCAGCGCAGCTATCTGCCCCTGCGGCTAAATCAAGGCGGCGTAATGCCAATTATTTTTGCTGCTGCCATCCTCAGTTTGCCACTACTGATCGCCAATTTTACTAAAAATGCCGATTTGGCGAATATAGTTAACACTTATTTGAGTCCAAGTGGTTCTAGCTCCTGGGTCTATGCCTTGGTGTACATGGTTTCCATCATTTTCTTCAGCTACTTTTATTCTTCGTTGATTCTCAACCCAGTAGATGTGGCGCAGAACTTGAAGAAAATGGGTTCTAGTATTCCCGGAATTCGTCCCGGTAAGGCAACTAGCGAGTATATAGAACGTGTGTCCAACCGACTCACTTTTTTAGGTGCGATCTTTTTGGGCTTCGTTGCGATTATCCCCACAGCCGTGGAAAGTGCTTTGAATGTGAAAACTTTCCAGGGGATAGGTGCAACCTCTTTGTTAATTTTAGTTGGTGTGGCAATTGAGACAGCCAAACAAGTCCAAACTTATGTCATCTCTCAGCGCTATGAAGGAATGGTGAAATAATAGTGACGCGATTAATCTTCTTGGGGCCACCTGGAGCGGGTAAAGGAACACAAGCTCAAACTTTGGCTCAACACTTGAGTATTCCCCATATCTCTACGGGTGAAATATTAAGGCAAGCCATGACAGAGCAGACTCCTTTAGGAATCAAAGCTCAAAGCTATGTTGATAGCGGCGAGTTAGTACCCGACCAGCTAGTGGAAGACTTGGTACAGGAGCGCCTCGATCAGCCAGATGCCAAAAATGGTTGGATTCTTGATGGATTCCCCCGGAAAGTGACCCAAGCAGCTTTTCTGGAGAAGTTACTGGAAGCAATACATCAAGGTGGCGAAAGGGTAGTCAATTTAGATGCACCAGATGAAATTGTCATCGCACGTTTGCTAGCTAGAGGACGAAAAGATGATACCGAAGAAGTGATTCGTCGTCGTTTAGAAGTTTACCGTGCTGAAACTGCACCTTTAATTGATTATTACGGCGATCGCAAAAAACTCCTAACAGTCAATGGCAATCAGTCCCAAGAAGATGTCACTGATGAACTACAAAAGGTAATCGCTTCCTGAACAAGAAAGGGGGAGGGCATGAGGAAGACAAGGAAGCATGAGAGGAGCTACAGTCATTCTTTCCCAATGCCCCATGCCCACTTGCCCTGAGCGTATCGCTAAAGCGAAAGCTCCGCTAACGCAACGCGTAGCGTCTCGTAGAGAAGTCGTTCGCGTAGCGTCTCGCAGAGAAGGGATGCCCCATACCAAAAAAAAGATCAATTTTAGCTAAGATATATTAATAAACTGTTGATATATTTCTTAAAATGTGTTTCTTTGCAGAGGAAGCGCTGCAACTGAACACGAAATTGTTGAGTTGAGGAAAAAACAAATTGTCTAAGCAAGATTTGATTGAAATGGAAGGCACGGTTACAGAGTCCTTGCCCAATGCGATGTTTCGCGTTGACTTGGACAATGGCTTTAACGTGCTAGCACACATTTCCGGCAAGATTCGCCGAAATTATATCAAGATTTTGCCCGGCGATCGCGTCAAGGTGGAGTTAACTCCTTACGACTTGACCAAAGGCAGAATCACCTATCGACTACGCAAGAAGTAAGTATATGTAGAGAATTTTACCATAAAACCATTTTTTTGGCTGTTTATTAGTCATTTAACTGGATTAATTTCCCTATAAATGCTATAATCTTATATTTGGAGTCAAAAATAAAAGGCATGAAAGTTAGAGCCTCAGTCAAGAAAATTTGTGAAAAATGTAACGTGATCAAACGTCGTGGTCGCGTTATGGTGATTTGCGTGAATCCCAAGCACAAACAACGTCAAGGATAACGCTCTTACCAACAGAGCTAGTTGCAGGACGCATATCATCATTAAAACGAAAAGACGCGATTAATCACGTTTTTCCAACCAACAGTAATTGCGACAACAATAGGGAGAGTTCATTGTGGCACGTATTGCCGGAGTAGACCTTCCACGCGATAAGCGCGTCGAGATCGGTCTAACTTACATCTACGGAATTGGATTATCACGCGCTCAAGAAATTATAGCGACAACTGGTGTGAACCCAGATACTCGCGTTAAGGACTTAAGTGATGCCGATGTAACAGCCCTACGAGGGGAAATAGAAACCAACTATCAAGTTGAAGGCGACTTGCGGCGCTTGGAGTCTTTGAACATCAAGCGCTTAGTTGACATTGGTACCTACAGAGGTCGTCGTCATCGCATGGGCTTACCAGTCAGAGGCCAAAGAACTCGCACCAATGCTAGAACCCGTCGAGGCAGAAGGCAGACAGTGGCTGGGAAGAAGAAGGCTCCAGGGAAATAATTTTGCAACGCTTGTTAATCCGAGCAAGTTTTACCTTAAATCAACTAAACAAGTATGGCGAGACAACCAACTAAAAAAACCGGGAGCAAGAAGCAGAAACGGAATGTACCCAGTGGAATGGCCTACATCCAGTCTACTTTCAACAATAGCATTGTCACCATTACCGATCAAAATGGAGATGTCATCTCCTGGGCCAGTGCTGGTTCTAGCGGTTTTAAGGGAGCAAAAAAGGGAACTCCCTTTGCAGCACAAACCGCAGCTGAAAGTGCAGCCCGTCGAGCTATCGATCAAGGAATGCGCCAAATTGAAGTAATGGTCAGTGGCCCAGGAGCAGGTAGAGAAACCGCTATCCGAGCGCTCCAAGGAGCAGGACTGGAAATTACACTGATTCGGGATATTACCCCGATTCCTCACAATGGTTGTCGTCCACCCAAGCGCCGTCGAGTTTAAATACCAAAGCTTGGACAGTGAGGACGAAAAGTTAAAGCCAGCAATGACCGCTTGAGCGTCTAACGTTCAAACTGTCATTGAGTGAAAGGTTGGGCGACCAAAAGCGTGTCAGATTTTCCCGCCGGGAAAGCTGTTAAACTTCGGGCTACCCAAAATATTATTAGCGCCTGCAAGCTGAATAGGAGTGTCAAACTATACCGTAATTTTATACTAGTAGTTTGATAGACCTAATAATCTACAGGACATAAATTCAATTCTGGAGGCAATTGATTTGTCTGCTAGCAGCACCTTAGAAAAAGGGAGGCTCATCCGTGGCGCAGTTTCAAATTGAATGTGTAGAGTCGAATACCGAAGAAAGTCGGAACCATTACAGTAAATTTGTATTGGAACCTCTAGAACGCGGTCAAGGAACAACTGTTGGCAACGCACTGCGGCGGGTTTTACTGTCTAATCTAGAAGGTACAGCAGTTACAGCAGTGCGGATTGCGGGCGTTTCACATGAATTCGCTACAGTTCCGGGCGTGCGGGAAGATGTGCTGGAAATCCTCATGAGAATGAAGGAAGTTATCCTGAAAAACTATTCTTCGCAGCCTCAGATTGGTAGATTACTTGTTAGCGGCCCAGCAACAATCACTGCGGCACATTTTGATTTACCCAGTGAAGTAGAAGTCATCGATCAGACTCAGTATGTAGCCACCATCGCTGAGGGTGGAAAGCTGGAAATGGAATTTCGGATCGAGAAGGGCAAAGGCTATCGCACCGTAGAGCGAGGACGTGAGGAAGCCACATCGTTGGATTTTCTCCAAATCGACTCGATATTTATGCCGGTGCGGAAAGTCAACTACAGTGTTGAAGAATCTCGTGGGGAAGGCTTGATTCCAAAAGACCGACTACTGTTGGAAGTTTGGACAAATGGTAGTATTTCCCCTCAAGAAGCACTATCTTCTGCCGCTGCGATCTTGGTAGATTTATTCAACCCGTTGAAAGACATCTCCCTAGAACCAACAGACACAGGTTCCGATATTCCAGACGACCCAACTGCCCAGATACCCATCGAAGAGTTGCAACTTTCTGTTCGGGCATATAACTGTCTCAAACGGGCACAAGTTAACTCTGTGGCAGATTTGTTGGATTATACCCAAGAAGACCTCTTAGAAATTAAGAACTTTGGGCAGAAGTCAGCAGAAGAGGTCGTGGAAGCTTTGCAGCGACGCTTGGGCATCACCCTGCCAATGGAAAGAGGCTCTAAACACCCTTAAGAAAAACCGTTCATAATTCATAGTGCATAATTATGCGTCACCGTTGTCGCGTCAAAAAACTCAGTAAACCAGCCGATCAACGCCGTGCTTTACTGCGATCGCTCGCCACCGAGCTGATCCGTCATGGTAAAATCACCACCACTTTGATTAGAGCGAAAGTTCTCCGAAGTGAAGTGGAAAAAATGATTACCCTTGCTAAAAATGGCTCCTTGGCAGCACGTCGGGAAGCTCTTGGCTATATCTTCGACAAACAACTGGTTCACGCTCTATTTGAGCAAGCTCCAACTCGATATGGCGATCGCCAGGGCGGTTATACCCGCATTCTGCATACCGTACCGCGTCGAGGCGATAATGCAAAAATGGCAATAATTGAATTGGTTTAAGTCATTTAGTCATTGGTTATTAGTCATTAGTCATTCCTCATTGGTCATTAGTGAATAACAAAGGACAACTGACAAAGGACAAATGACGAAGGACAAATGACAAAGGACAAAATCTGTATGTTAGAAAGCCACCAGCCGACACAAACTCATCGAGTAGCCTTGGTAATCCAATACCTAGGCACTCATTTTCATGGCTGGCAAAGGCAAAAACAACACCGGACAGTCCAAGAAGAGATCGAAATTGCGATCGCTACTATTCTTGGGTATCATGTAACACTACATGGTGCTGGGCGAACCGATTCTGGAGTTCATGCAGCTGCTCAAGTAGCCCATTTTGAAGCAACAGGTTTAATTCCGCCTCACAAGTGGGCAACAATCCTAAATAGCTATCTGCCGCCAGATATATTAATCAGGGCTTCAGCTAGTGTAGATAACCGTTGGCACGCCCGCTTTAGTGCAGCCTATCGACGGTATCGCTACACAATATATACTGAAGATCGGCTTAACTTGTTTGTAAGACCCTTCAGTTGGCATTATTATTATGCACCCCTGGATGAATCTTTAATCCAAGCTGCCCTAAAACCTCTCTTGGGAAAGCATCACTTAGCTGCTTTTCACCGTGCAGGCTCAAAGCGATCGCATTCCTGGGTAGAGGTGCAAGCAGCAGAGTGTCGTCGCAGTGGGCCATTTATCCATATTGAAATACAGGCAGATGGATTTTTGTATGGCATGGTACGGCTGTTGGTAGGGATGCTGGTAGAAGTAGGTTCTGGACAACGAACACTTTCTAACTTCACCGAACTCTGGAAAGAAGAACGCCGAGAAGAAGTGAAATATGCCGCACCGCCCCAAGGCTTGTGCTTGTTGCGAGTCGGCTATCCCGATTTTCCCTTTCCAAAAGAGATTTGGTACGACACCTTGCCAAAGTTCGTCACTAGTCAAGAGTCATTAGTCATTGGTTAGTACAGACGCGATTAATCGCGTCTGTACAATGGTCATTAGTGAATAACAAAGGACAACTGACAAATGACAAAGGACAAATGACTAATGACAAATTTAAAATGACAAAGGACAAATGACAAATGACAACAGTTAAAACATACCTTCCTTCTCAAGCAACCCTTGAGCGTGAGTGGTACATAGTAGATGCCACCGATAAACGCCTCGGTCGGCTTGCTAGTGAAATCGCTCAGGTATTGAGAGGCAAAAAGAAACCCGAATATACACCTCATCTAGATACAGGTGACTTCGTAATCGTCATCAATGCCGAGAAAGTAGCAGTTACAGGCAAGAAGCGCACTCAAAAGCTTTACCGCCGCCATTCTGGTCGTCCTGGTGGGATGAAAACCGAAACTTTCGCTAAACTGCAAGACCGCATACCAGAGCGAATTTTAGAACAAGCTGTTAAAGGTATGCTACCTAAAAATAGCCTGGGTAAGCAGTTGTTCACCAAGCTAAAAGTCTACGCTGGGCCTACGCATCCCCATGATGCTCAAAAACCTAAAGAACTAAAAGTTAGTACAATTCCTGGAGAAGAAAATTAATGGTAGTAGCAGATGCTAATAGCGGTCGCGCCGTATACTGGGGTACTGGCCGTCGTAAGAACGCAGTAGCACGGGTACGCTTGGTTCCAGGCACCGGTCAACTGATTGTGAACGGTAAAGATGGAACCTTGTATTTCCAATTCAACCCTAACTACCTGGGAGTGATTAAAGCACCCCTGGAAACTCTGGGACTAGAAAACGAATATGACATTTTGGTGAAAGCAGAAGGCGGCGGCTTGACCGGACAGGCTGATTCTGTTCGTTTGGGAGTTGCTCGTGCTTTATGCCAACTTGACCCAGACAACCGCCCACCTTTGAAAACCGAAGGTTATTTGACTCGCGATCCCAGAGCAAAAGAGCGTAAGAAATATGGTTTACATAAAGCTCGGAAAGCACCTCAATACTCTAAGCGTTAGGGAATTGGGCATGGGGCATTGGGCATGGGGCATTTACCTCATCTCTGCCACACCCCTCTCCCTAGCTTCAATTGAAACCTGAAAGTTATAATTGATATAGATTCATCACAAAAGGAACAATGGCTAAAGCTGATATTCACCCCAAGTGGTATCCAGATGCTAAAGTTTACTGCAACGGTCAAGTTGTTATGACCATTGGCTCTACCAAGCCAGAATTGCATGTAGATGTTTGGTCTGGAAATCACCCATTTTACACCGGCACTCAGAAGATTATTGACACTGAGGGTCGAGTAGAGCGCTTCCTCCGCAAGTACGGTATGAGCAGCACTCAAGCATCTGGCGACGATCAAAACAAAAAGTAGCGGGTTGGCTCTGCTGTTAACGACGGCCCTGCATCAGCTGGGTCGATTTTCATTTATATGCTCGAGCCAATTTGTTATTTTTTTAAGGAGCGATCGCAATCGTCATGGCTGAATCATACTTACTGGACAAACTAAAATCCGTTGAACAAACTTTTAATGAATTAACACGTCGTCTTGGCGACCCCGATACTGCTAGCAATCCTGACGAGTATCAAGAAATTGCTAAGTCTCGTTCTTCTTTGGAAGAGGTAGTTAATACTTATGAAATTTGGAAAACAGCCCAAGAAGACTTGATCGGAGCGCGTCAGGTTTACAAAGAATCTGCAAGTGACCCAGAGTTGCAAGAAATGGCATCACTGGAAGTAAAAGAACTTGAAGAAAAAATAGAACATTTAGAGTCTCGCTTGAAAGTCTTGCTGTTACCACGCGACCCCAATGATGAAAAGAATATCATGTTGGAAATTCGCGCTGGTACTGGTGGCGATGAAGCAAGTATTTGGGCTGGCGATTTGATGCAGATGTACACCCGCTATGCTCAGACTCAAGGTTGGAAAGTTTCTCTAGTGAGCGAATCTCGTGGAGAAATGGGTGGCTGGAAAGAGGTCATTTTAGAAATTAAAGGTAATGACGTTTACAGCCAGCTAAAGTTTGAAGCTGGAGTGCATCGTGTGCAGCGCGTGCCGGCAACTGAATCTGGGGGACGGGTTCATACTTCCACGGCTACCGTAGCGATTATGCCAGAGGTAGATGATGTGGAAATTCACATTGACCCGAAAGATATTGAAATGACTACAGCTCGTTCTGGCGGTGCTGGTGGACAAAACGTCAACAAGGTGGAAACAGCCGTTGACTTGATGCACAAACCAACGGGAATACGCATTTTCTGTACAGAAGAACGCAGCCAGTTGCAAAACAAAGAACGGGCGATGCAAATTCTGCGGGCGAAGTTGTATGAAATCAAGTTAAGCGAACAACAAGAAGCTGTAACTTCCATGCGGCGATCGCAGGTTGGTACTGGATCGCGATCGGAAAAAATTCGCACCTATAATTATAAAGATAACCGGGCTACCGATCATCGGTTAGGTCAGAATTATTCCCTTACTCCTGTTTTGGATGGTGATTTAGAGACACTTATCCAGTCTTGTATATCTCTAGACCAACAAGAACGTCTCGCAGAGTTAGCGACTTCTGCCGCTAACTAATTTTTGCTGTTAAATAGCCTGCAAAACCACTTGTTGTACTGTTGCTTGTAACACACACAGGTGGTTTTCTAATATCGCGTGAAGTGCATCTTCCATTACACTAGGATAACGGTAATAGGCAAATTCGTACTTCATAACGTAATTTAGCCTTGCCCATTGCTTCAGAGTTTGACAGGTATAAATTAGCTTTTCTGCTTCCTCTTGCCAACGTACAAAAATCCGGTAGCTAAAAAAGCTGCTGCATATATTGCCTTTTACATCCCAGTAGGAAATACACACCTGATGCTTCAGACGGTGGATTTTTTTGATTTGCTTAACATCGTAACCTTTGGCTTTCAGAGCTTCTTTTACCTCAGCGTTTGAAAGTTGCCACTGTTCTGGTTTAATTTTATTAGTGGCTATAAGATTTCGACCCTTGCGGCGATATTGATTAGTCTTGCGTGGCTTGCCAAACATGATGCACCCTTTATATTGTCGGCATTACTACCGATAACGTGATTGAAATTTTTATATCGATATTGCAAGTTTCATTGCGGTCTTACAATAATCATTTTAAATTATCATTAACAATGAAGCTTGTCAAGCTAAAAGTAAAGTTTTAGATTTTCCTCACTAAACTTGTAAATACAGTTGGCTAGCTATATAAATAGTGAACATCGAAAGCAGAGAAAAACTGATTGAAATCATCAAGCTAGCTCGTGGTTCAATGAGCCAGCGAGCTTTTGGCAAGCTTTTGGGAGTTTCTGCTACTGCTGTTCAGTTGTGGGAAAAGGGTGTGAATGTGCCAGATACTGAATATTTAGCAAAAATCGCAGCGAGAGCGGGTTACACACTCCAGGAGTTACTTAGCTGTCTGGATGGTAAGCCAATTGCAGAAACTTCAGATTTAAGTCTGATTCTGAGACAAATCCAGCACATGCCTCTGGCGCAAGTGGCTCAAATTGTGCAAGCGGCGGCAGATAGATTGGCGGCTGTGGCTGAAGCGTCTGGGGATGAAGCAAAAGCAAGTTGAATAATTCGTAATTCGTAGTGACGCTTGCTGTCAAAATTCAATATGGACAAACGTTTTTTGTACGATCAAGACTTCTATGGCTGGACACAGCAGCAGGCTAAAGCGTTAGAGCAGAGGCTAGTTATGGAACTAGACTGGCAACACCTGCAAGAGGAAATTCAAGCTTTGGGGAGACAGGAGTATCGGGAACTCGTGAGCCGTCTGAGTGTATTACTCGGTCATCTTTTGAAGTGGGAGTATCAACCCGAACAACGCTCTCGCAGTTGGTTTTTAACAATTCGAGAACAGCGTCGCGCCATTCATAGGCATCTGCGGCAGAACCCTAGCTTAAAGTCTCGAATCGAAGAAGCCTTGTTAGATGGCTTTGAAGCAGGAGTCGATTTGGCGCTACGAGAAACTAACTTACCATTACGAACTTTTCCAGAACATTGCCCGTATTTATTTGATGATGCGATCGCAGACAATTTTCTGTGCAATACTCGTCAAGACTGGGAAGTATAATTCCTGCAATTTTCCTTGCGATCATTTGCTATTTGGAGACACATTATATTTGTCAATAAGTAATAGAAACTAGCTTTTCAAAATCTTGTAAATCACAGCTTTGCTGTTTTTCAACATCTTGAACATATATATTGTAGTACAGCTTGTTTTCTTGAAATTTGAAGAAAGATCCTACTATGGGTAACTGCTCACCTTTAAGCCTGAAAACTATTCTGTTAAGTTTATATTTTCCATATTTATTAACAAGATAAACAAAACTATCAAAACTTCCATTTACAGCTTTTTCAAATTCTAGTAGATTTTTATCTAATTTATTAGAACTTTGGAAGATTAAAGGTGTTATATCTTCAAGATTATTGAGAGTATTACTCATAAAGACTCCATCTTTTTTGATATAAGCAATAATTTGGTGATAATTGTATAAAATACCAATTTCTGAACAAGATTGTTTTAGGTATCTTTCAATCTGCTTTTCATGATTCCGTAAGTTTTCTTCTTCTCGTTTGACTTCCACAATCATTAGAGGAGGAGAATATGGTTTAAAATATCCATTTTCTGCAGTTTTATATAATTCTATATCATGATTATCAGATTCCACCCTTATATCAATTTTATTTGGGAATAGTCCACTTTGATTTACTAAAAAGTAGAGAAACAATTGCCTAATTTTTTCTTCTGGTCGTCCATCAAGAACAATTTCCCTCCTTCTAATCAAACACTTTGTATATTCTGCATAGTCTATCTTATATATATTTAGTTTTCCGGATATTTCTTCACTTAAGCTAGTCATAGATAGTCAGGTTGGTTTATAAACTGGTTATAGGGATGCAATAATATTGCATCCCTTAGTATTTACCATGCGATTTTAAATTGCTATCTGTCTATTTTTCTCCGAAAAAGCTTAATATTTTAGTAACTAATTCTGCCCAATACTCACCTGCTTTAATCTCTAAAAATGTATTGAGGCTTTGCTCACTTTCAAGTTCGTTCTTCAATGTCCTACATACATTCTTTGTATAGTTTTCACCTGGAAGCTGTACCTTGCCTTTCTCTTTAATTAAAGCCGTCCAGAATTCAGAATCTGCGCTTTGAGGTGATAATTTTCTTATAGCTTCATATTGAACTTTGACACCTACTTCACTTATAAAATTGTCATAAAATGAGTTAATTTGTATGACTAATTCAGGAATAAATGTTTTTAAAGATTCATTTGCAGAGGTAAGCTCATTAAGGATACTTTCTAATTCCTGTTTAGCTTCTTTGGTAAACTTTTTCAACATTTCATTTTCATTTCTTCCTTCAGCAAAAACCCTCATATCGTAAAATATGTCTATATTTCTTGGCTCGTAGTAACCGAAGTTTTTATGGATAGCGTGTTTAGTGTTCCATGCCTTATAAAGGGTACGATAATATTCAACATATTTAGCAATAAAGCCTGTATCTTCATCTTTATAAACAAAGCTAGGTACTCTTTTACTCAAAAGTCGTAAATCTTTTATCTTCTGAATAGCATTTTCAATCGCCTTGATTTCTGATCCTGTCAAAGCATCACCATTTTTTATTCTCGTAAAGCTTTCTCGGATATTTTTTATTTCATCTAATAAAATATTTTGCCTACGTTCTACTACAGCGGCTACAGCTTTGATAAAATCATCTTTATCTGCCTGTACATCTTCTTTACTGTAAATATCAGTATTGAGCTTGACTATATCATCACGGTAGTACCTCAAAGCATCATAGAATAAAATATTTTCTGGGAAAAATTCTAAATTTGAATTCCTGAATGTAGAGTGAACCTCTTTTTTTCTGATTTGAATTCCTATATCATAATCTCCGTCGCATTCATTCACTTTTTCAGGTTCATTTTTTTTAGGTAATACCAAAGTTATAAATCTATGATGAAAATCTTTAGATTTATACCAATTTAATATGAAGCTGCATAGAAAAGAGCTTCTAGGATAAAGTTAT